>JARGOW010000097.1 GCA_029212955.1 Planctomycetota bacterium
CTCCACCAGGATGGCACAACCATCACAGCCGACGCGGTTGGGACCGTTGCCACCGTTTACCTGCGAATACCTGAGGGCGACGGAGGTATGGGAAAAATCACCGTGGTCGTGGGCAACCGCACCCACGAGTACGCCGCCACCACGAAAGGCGCTGCCATAGCCACGGGAACCCAAGTTCGAGTCACGAGCCAAATCACCGAGTCCACCTTCGAAGTGGAGCCCCTTTAGAACCCTATGAATCATCTAGCTTTCCAATCTGGTCAAAAAGACCTGCCTTTCGACCCCATTGTCCTACTGGTCGTCTTTGGCATCATCATCCTGCTCGGGTTCTTCCTGATCCTGGCGCGCCGCTACAAACGCTGTCCTTCCAACAAGGTACTGGTCATTTACGGCCGCACCACGAAGGGTGAGTCCGCCAAGACCCTGCACGGTGGCGGTACCTTCGTGTGGCCCCTGATCCAGTCCTTCGACTACCTCTCCCTGGATCCCATCCAGATCGAAATCCCCCTGGAAGGCGCCCTGTCCTCCGAGAACATCCGGGTCAGCGTGCCCAGTGTGTTCACCGTGGCCGTGGGCACCGAGACCGAGGTCATGAACAACGCCGCCGTGCGCCTGCTCTCCCTCAATCGCGGCGAGATCATGAAGCAAGCCGAAGACATCATCTTTGGTCAGCTGCGACAGGTGATCGCCTCCATGAAGATCGAGGAGATCAACAAGGACCGGGACGTGTTCCTATCCAAGGTGCAAAGCAGTCTTGAGCCCGAACTGGCCAAGATCGGCCTGGTGCTCATCAACGTGAACATCAAGGACATCACCGACGAGTCCGGCTACATCGAAGCCATCGGACGCAAGGCCGCATCCGAGGCCATCAACCAGGCCGAGATCGACGTGGCCCGCCAGGAGCAGCTCGGTGCCATCGGTGTGGCGGAAGCCAACAAGGTGCGTCTGATCAAAGTGGCCGAACTCGAAAAGGTGCGCGACGTGGGTACGAAAGTCGCCGAACGGGACCGGGAAGTCGAAATCGCCGAGCTGGAAAAAGTCCGCGACGTGGGCACGGAAACCGCCCAACGGGACCGTGTGGTGCAAATCGCAGAACTGACCCGGGACCGGACCATCGGCGAGCAACGCGCCGAGTTCGAGAAGGAATCCGTGGTTCGCGACGCCGAACGGGAAATGCGGATCCAGGTGGCCGACGCGGACGCCAAGGCCGTCAAAGGTGAGAACGAAGCCAAGGCTGTGATCGCCAAGACCAACGCGGAACTCCAGGTCCAGGAGGCCAACGCCTTCCAGATCGGTGAAACCCGCCAGCGCGAAGCCCGCGCGGCCGTGGAAGAAGCCGCCTACTTAGCTCAAGCCAAAGCCGCCACCGCGGAAGGCACCAAGATCGAGGCCGAGAAACGGGCCGAGCTCGAAGCGACCGCCAAGGCTATCTCCGCCGAAACGATCGTGAACGCCGAAGCCGCAGCCGCCAAGGCACGGATTCTAGCCGAGGGTGAAGCCTCCGCTATCTACGCCAAGCTGGAAGCCGAAGCCCGCGGCCAGTACGAAATTCTGGCCAAGAAGGGTCAGGGTATGCGCGAAATCGTCGAGAGCTGTGGTGGTGCCGACCAGGCCTACCGCATGTTGATGCTCGAGCACGTGGACCACATCTCCGAGACCGCTGCCAAGGCCATCTCCAACATCAAGTTCGACAAGATCGTGGTGTGGGACAACGGCGCTGGCGGAAAGGATGGAGCCGGTGGTACCGGAACGTCTCGCTTCCTGAGTGGATTGGCCGGGGCCCTGCCCCCCGCCATGGAGATGATGCGCGACATCGGTGGCGTGGAAATGCCCGAGTTCTTCGGAAAGCTCATCGACGACAAGGCCAAGGACACCGACGTGGAGGAAACGGCCACGGCCACGGCCGCGGACTCCAAAGAAGCCAAACCCGCCGCCGTGGTCAAGCCGACCACCAAGCCCGCTGCCAAGCCCAAGCCCAAGCCTGGCAAGTAAACGCAGCGGTTCAATGAAAAGGCCCCGGCCCCCAGGATTCCTGGAGGCCGGGGCCTTTTTGCATATTCCCGCAGAACTACGGGTGCTGGACTTCCACCACCGTGCGAATGCCGCCACGCACGTAAAAGTCCCCTTCCACGGTCATGGACCTGGGCTGGGTCAATCGGACCAGATCGTCCAGGATCGAGTTGGTGACCGCCTCGTGGAAGTGGCCCTCATCACGGAAGGACCATAGGTAGAGCTTCAAACTCTTGAGCTCTACGCACAGATCCCCGGGGGTGTATTTGATCCGGATCGTCGCAAAGTCCGGCTGGCCGGTCTTCGGGCACAGGCAAGTGAACTCGGGGCAATCGAAGCGGATCTCGTAATCCCGCTCGGGGTTGGGATTGGGGAAGGCTTCGAGCTCTTTGCTGGCCTGTCTCATGTTCTGTGTGGACATGGTTTTTGGTTTCGTTCGAGTGGCGCTGGCCGGATCGGGGGGCGCGGATTCTCCCTTGCACCCGGGTGCAGGGTCAACCCCCTAATTCGCGGCGCCCCTGGGCCCTGGCCAAGGGCACCCCTTCGCGGCGGACTTCCAGCCGCCAAACCAGGGGACCCAGGTCCGAGACCAAGAGGCCCTCCACCCATTCGGCGATGCCTCCAGCGCGCAAACGCCCCCGCACCGCTTCTCCCAGGTGGAATTCCCTGTGGGCCATGCTTGAGAGGTCCAAGATCTCCAGGTACCAGTCCGTTCCGGGGGTCGCCTGCCATTGGGAAACGTCAAAGACCCAATCCCCATGCACCCTTCGCGGAACCACCTCGGGCGGCAGCGAGCGAGGCCCACGGCCCATTTGAATCTCGATCTCCTGTCCCAAAATCCCCGGCAGCCAGAGCGCGTTCACCGTTCCCCCCAGCAGCCAAGCCAAGTCCTTGGACAGGTCAAAGTGGGCTTCGCGCGTGCCATCCGGACCCTTCTTCCAAAGTCCAAACACCTCGTGTTGGGAATCGGGGGCCACCGCACCCCTCCAACGGATCAAAGGAGGCCCGTGCTCCGCGGCCCATTCGCCCGGCACGCGCATGACCAAGCTGCGGTAGGCCATGGGATCCACCTGGAGGGTGTTCTCCCCCGCCTTGCCGCTCCAAATCAAATCCTGGGTCACCGTGCGAAAAGGTTCAACCTTCACACCCCCATCCAACCCGCCCCAGCCGGGCGCACCGGAGGCCTCACCAGGATCCCTTACCCCTAGCACCATGAGCCCATTGGAACTCTGACGACGGAATTCGGGCTGGCCGCTAAACATAGCCAAGGCCTGTGCGCTCCCCCCCGACACCCACGGAAAGCGTCGACCGCGATCGGGGGATTCAAACTGGAACATGGGATTCAGCATGGGCTCCATGGATCCCTGCAGGGCCAGTTCACCTTCCACCAGTAGCGGAGGGTCCAGGACAAAAAATCCACCGGCCCAGTTCTCTCCCGCCGCGACATTCACCAGTCCTCTCCGCAAGTCCGCGATTCGATCGGCAGCGGCTTCATAGGGATACGCGTTCCCGCGCCCTAGCAGGCCAAAGGCGATGCAGACCAGCGCAGGAATCAAAGTACGGCGCAGTCCCTGAATTGCAGTGGCAGCGATGGCTGAGCCCACGGCCATGACAAAAGTCGCCGGAAATAGGACCTCGGCCCCTGCCAGACTACCCGGCTCCACCCTCCGGCCGAGGGAAGCCAACTCCACCAAAAGCAGGGCTGCCGCCCAGCCCAACAAGATCCGCCCCCAAAGGCGAGGAGCGCTCCGAGCCGCCACAAAACCTGGGTGCAGGGCCAGAAGCAACGCGACCACGGCCAGGGCGTAACCCGCGATGCCAATTCCAAAGTGGTCCACGGGCAACAGCAGCACACCCAATTTCTCCAGGGCCAAGGCCCAGCCCCCCAATTCGGGCAGCAGGTCCAAACGGGGCAGCAGGGTATCGGGAGCCATTCGTGAGCGAGCCACCCACTCCACCGCCACCACTCCAAAGGAAATCACTCCCGCCAAAAGCGCCGTGCGCAGGCGCGCCCACTTGGGTCGATAGCGCCTGGCGGACAGGAATTCCAACAGGGCCACGAGGGGGGGGAGGAAATATGCGATACGTCCAGCAAAGGCTGCCAATAGGACCAGCAGAACCGCCGAGCCCATGATGCGCGGCTCCCGGGTTTGCCGGGCGCGCAGGAAGCGCAACATGCCCCAACTTCCCAGGGCCGCAGCTAGCAATTCGCCGCGACCGGCCACCTGTGCCACCGTACTAACTCCCAGGGGATGTAGAAACAAGAACAGGGCCGCGGTTACGCTCGCGCTGCGCGCCTGTTCAGCACCGAGGAATGGCTCCAACGCACGCACCAGCACAGCACGCAAGCCGATCGCTGTAACGAAGAGCAATAGCAGGTTTTCCAGTCGAAGCCAGGCCGCACCAAACTCGGACCAAACCACACCATCCACGGCTCCATGGCGGGCCCATAGGGCTTCCGAACCGGCCAAGGAAAGCGCTGCCAGGGGCCTGCCATCGGTCCCCGCCACGGAGAAATAGTCCTGCACGGAACCATCCAATTCCGAGATGCGAACGAGGAGGGAGAAATCCCCGCCAAAGAACCCGGCCGGCAACAGGGGTGCATACACCACCAAGGCTAGGGCTATGGCGAGCAGCACAATGCTGATCTTCCGGGAACGCTCGGACATGGCCAGAGTCTAACCCGGGCCCCTGGCCGCGCACGGGGTCACTTGCAAGATCGGGGCCCTGGAGCCGATTCCGTGCACGATTTGGGGAATCCGTGGGCCGCGCACCCGGGTCGGTTCGGAAAGGGATTGCGGTGCGTTGGGAGCCCTCCCGGTGCCGCGACAAATCGTCGCAACGGGCAGGCCTTCGGCCGAACCCGACCCAACACCGCCACACAAATCACTCACAACACTGAAACTCGAAGTGAATCGACCCGCAAGCCGATCTCGGGCTTCGGATTCCGGGACCGGCGGGAGCCTACTCTAGGGCAGGGTCCGCGCAGGGCTCCGCCAGGAAGAAGCCTTCGCTCCCTTTGTGTTGGTAGAGCGGCATGATCAGGAATCCGTCCTGGGTCGCGAGGACCGGGCCGTTTTTTTTGTGGGCCAGGTGCGAATCTTTCTTCACGAAATCGAAACCCTTGAACCGTCGACCACCGGGGCTCGCCATGTGGAATTGCATGCCCTTGATTTTCTCCCGGTGGCAAACGCGCACGTGGGATGGCTTGTCATCGGTGGAATGGGCCAGGAACTGACGGGCCTCCACCACACGCTGGTGGTTCTCGGGCAGGAGGCCTGCCACGGCCAGGGAAGACCATACGGCCGCTTCCAGATGACGGATGGTTTCCTCGGTTCGACTCTCTCCGCCTTCCACCACGATGGAAGGCCCTTTGTACGCCGCAAACCACGATGTCAGGGTTCCTTGGATCGATTCATTCAACCCGTGCACGCACGGTACACCGATGCGCGAAGCCAGTTTTTCGCTGGGTTTCCCGCCGAGCACCACGGAAAAGGGGGGACCGCCCCCCGAGGTGGAGTGCAGATCCAATAGGAAAACGGGCCGCCCCTGGTTCAAGGGTTTTTCGATGTGAAGCAAGAGGTCACGCACTTCCGCATCGGTCGGGCCATCGGCAGCGGCCGATTGAAGCCGTACCCGCTCCAGGTCCTCGACGGCCCAAGCCCGATTCAAATCCACATCGAGGAAGCGCAGCTTGTGGGCCAGGGCCGCACGATTTCCACGCAGGGCCAATAGGGTTCCACCCAACTGAATTTCCCTGTCCTGATTCCGCAACCGGCGGGTCACACGCTCCAGGGCATGCACCCCACCGGGCTCATTGCCGTGCAGGCCGCCCACGCAAATCAACACGGGGGCGCCTGGGCCGACCTCACCGTCGATGAGATCAATGATGCGCGGCTCCAGGTCGGCCGGTTCGTTTTCAGACGTCACTTCAGTAAGTTCCGAGCCGGAGGTTGTGGCTGGATCGGGGGCTTGGGAAGGATTCTCCCCGTGCAGCTCAGTCATTGCGAAGGGCCTCTTCCAGGAGCCGCCCGGCGGCGCCCACGAAATCATGTTCGGTCACGATTCCCACCAGGCGATCGTTTTCGACCACGGGCAGGGAACCTACCTTGTGCTTGCGCATGAGCGCCATGGCATCCAGGGTCGAGGCTTCCGGCGGAATGGTCACGAGGGGGCCGGCTTTCATGATCTCCTTGACGGCCACCGGCTCCTGGTTGCTGCGCCCATAGCCCTTGGCTAATACGCGGAGCAAGGAACGCTGGGTGATCAATCCCACCAATTTGCCATCGTTGTCCTCCACAGGGACCCGGTGTAGGTGCTCCCAATCCATGAGAGAAGCCACCAGGTCGATCACATCCTCGGGATGCACAGTGAACACATCCCGGGTCATGAGCTGCCGCACGGTCTTGAAGCTGTGGCGCCAATCGGGTTTGGATTCCAGGGTGGCCAAGCGCCATTTGTGCACCGGTTCGCCCTCCTGCTGGCGCGCATAGGTCGCCGAGGTCAGGGCCCGGTGGCGCTCGTCGGGGGTGCCGCGCTCCCCCATGGCTTCCAGGGAATCCAGGGCCCATTGGGATCCGGTGCGGCCACTTTCCACACGCTCCTCGATGACGCCCAGGTAGCGGTCGATGGAGGCCCCATCGATTTTCTTTTGCTGCAAGCCTTCGCGGGCCATGGGCAGCAACCGATCCAGGATCAAACGCTGCGCCGTGATTGGCACCCCATCGATCCAGCGGAATTGGGCGTCGAGCCCGTACCGTGCGGCAGCCATGAAGTTGGCCTTGGCGTGGTCGAAGACCATGGAATCTCGCACGTCCTTGTGCTCTTCCCCCATGGCGACCATCAAGCCAAAGAACAGGGCGGCACCCGCCATCTCATCCAAGACCGTGGGCCCCGCGGGCAATACCCGGTTTTCGATTCGCAGATGGGCCACGCCATCCTTGACCCCATAGCAGGGGCGGTTCCAGCGATAGACCGTCCCGTTGAACAGGCAAAGGGCCTTGAGGGGCGGCATCTCACCACGATCGAGCATGGTCAGCGACGACTCACCCAGATCCGATGAGAGCAGGACGCGGAAGCGCGCCACATCTTCGCGGAAAATCTCCATGACGGATTCATCCACCCACTTCTCACCAAAGCTCACGCGGGGCCGGGATCCGCGCTTTTGTTGGCTTTGATTGCGTGCATCCAGGGATTGCTGGAAAAGGGCCACGCGGGTTTCATGCCAGAGCCGGTGTTGCAACAGCACCGGCGAGTTGACCGCGCAGGCCAAAACCGGTGCGGTCACCACCTGGGACAGGTTGTACAGCTTGGGGAATTCTTCCGCGCCCACTTGGAAATGTACCTGGAAGCTGGTGTTGCACGCCTCCATCATCACGTTGTCGTGGGTTGTGCGCAATTCGTCGAGCCCCTTGATGTGGGCCGAAAAATCGCTGCCGCGTAGGTCCTTGAGGATTTGATTCAACGCCAGGTAGCGCGGCTCTTGAACCATGGCATCCAAACCAAGTTCATGTTGGTGCAGGGTGGGCAAAATCCCGCAGAGCAAGATTCGCGAGTTTTCACCCTGGGCGGCGACCCGGGCCTGATGAACCATTTGAGCGAGCTCGTCCTCCATGCGCATCAAGCAGGAGCCAGCCAAAACCTGCGGACTCGCATTGGCCTCCAAATTAAACCGGGCCAATTCCGGGGTGAAATTCCCTTCCAGCCGGCCCAACACCTTGTCCGCCACATTGTGGGCCTCGTAGGAGCGATTGATCAGAAACAGCTCCTGCTCCGCACCGATCCGCCGGATTCCCGATTCGATGTTTCCACCCTGGACCATGCGATCCAGGGCCTGAAGATCCTCCAGAAGGGCCTGGCTAAAGGCCCTCCGTTGCTCGTCCCCAAGGACGTTGATGTCGTGTTCACCCATGGTAAGAGATGGTAACAAACCCCCTGGCAGGCCTGTGCGTGCATTTAGAGGCTTGCCAATCCCATTCCCGGATCCCCGGATGGGACCTGGCCCAATATGGGGTCCAGGAAGCTCGAAACCTTCCCAGGGGTCCCCGGTTCGTGGTGAAATAAGTCCTGCCCTCTCTCCCCCCCCCAGCCCTCGACTTCCATGAAAGCTCTCCCCCTCATCCTCGCCTGCCTCGGCAGCGGTTTCGCCGGAGCGGCGACCCTTAACCTGCTGAATCCTTCCGAAGCCCAAGCCGAAGGGGATTCGTCCGAACTCATCGCCACTCTTCGCGGCGAGTTTGCGGCCCTGCAGGATCAAAGCGCCGCAGAGCGTAAATCCTTGGAGGACCGCCTCATCCGCATGGAGGAAGAGGCGCTTCTGGTCTCCCCGGTCCAGGAACGCAGCTTTGTTCCGGACCGCTTGGATGCCAACATTTCCGATGGCAACCTGCCCGTGTCGGCCTCCACCGAGGCCATCCGCATCGGCAACTCCGTCATCCCGCCCGAGGATTTCGAAGCGTGGGTTGCCCGTGCAAGCGAATCCATCGCCGCCCGCAAGCAGGCCGAGCGGGACCAGGAACGCGCCATCCGCGATGGGGAACGGACCGAAGAGCAAATCGCAAAGCTGACCACGGAGTTGGGATTGGACCAGCGCCAGCAAAGCGAATTCCGACGCCACCTGGAGGACAACAGCACCAAGCGGGCTGACCTGTTCAAGGCCATGCGCGATGGCAGCATGGACCGCGGCGACATGCGTGAATCCATGGGTCAGCTACGCGAAGCCGCCGATCAGGACCTCCGCGCATTCCTCACCGAAGATCAAGTGACCACCTACAAGGACTCCGGCCTGGATCGCGGCTTCGGCGGCCGGGGCAACCGCGGCGGTGGAGGCGGTGGCAACAACGCCGGCGGCGGAAACAACCGCAACGGTGGCAACAACGCGGGTGGCGGCGGTGGCCGACGGGGCAACTAGGACGGGGACCCACAACCCACAGGGCGATTGGCCCGACCTACAGGCCCGGTTTTTGAACCGGGCCTGTTTGTTGGGTGGCGACCAGGAAACCTGTGGATTGATCCTCGGCGACCGCGGACCACAGGGATTGAGGGTCCACCGCTTGACCCACTGCGAAAACCATGCGGTCACCCCACGGGATCAATTTCGGATCCCAGCGCAGCATCTAATGGAGTGGGACAAAAAGGCCACTACCCACGATTGGCAAATCATCGGGGCTTGGCACAGCCACCCCGGGGGCTCCCCGGCACCTTCCCGGGCCGACCTGGAAGGTTTGCCCACAAGTTGGCTCGGTCTCATCGTGGTGCCCAACGCTTGGGGTCGCCCCACGCTACAAACCTATGGTAGGGCGGGCAGGACCCCCCTATTCGTACACGCCTCATACACAACGGGCTGCGACCGCAGTCACTGTTCGGATCGCAGGCCAGGGAAGCTATGATGGCGCACCTCTCCCCGATCCAAAAAATGATGCATAAGCCCAATCCCCGAGCCATCCCCTCCCGACTGTTCCTGGCTATCGCTGCCCTTTCCGCCCTTGCGGTTGGCTACGCGGTCACGCCCGAACCTGGCGAGGACGCCTTCCGCCAACTGGGCCAGGAACTTCCCACGCCCAACTCCTACCGCACCGCATCGGGAGCCCCCGGTCATGAGTACTGGCAACAAC
>JARGOW010000098.1:0-8150 GCA_029212955.1 Planctomycetota bacterium
ATCTAGCGCCTCTCCCCGGGGCCCGGATTGTTTGGGAGGACCCCGCCCCATAAAGTGCAAACCGGTGGAAGCCCCCACCCAATGCCATGATCCCGATCCTCACCCTGCTCATCGTTCTGGCCCTGTCCCTGCTATTCGCCAGGGTCGCCACGGCCGCGTTGACCCATACCGGCCTTTCGGAGGAAGCCTCCCGCTTCCAATCCTGGTCCGCCCTATCGGGCGTGGGTTACACCACCACCGAGTCTGAGAACTTGGTCAATCACCCGATTCGGCGCAAGATCCTCATGTTTCTCATGCTGATGGGCAACGCGGGAATCGTAACCCTGGTCTCGTCACTGATCCTGGCCTTCATGAGTGAGGACGATGGCACCTCGTTACTCCACAGGCTCGAACTCCTGGCCGCTGGCCTGTGCGTACTTTGGTACTTGTCCTCCAGCAAGTGGGTTCACCGACGACTTGGGCGACTTATCGACCTGGCACTAGACAAGTACACGGACTTTGCCGTGGTCGACTACGAAAGTCTGCTCGAGTTGACGGGAGACTATCGAGTCTCGGAAATCCACATCGACTCCACCGACTGGCTGGCAGGGAAATCCCTGCGCACTTCACGCCTGCGTCAGGAAGGCCTCAATCTGCTCGGAATTCGACGGGCGGACGGCACCTACGAAGGCACGCCCAATCCCGATTCCGTCCTGGGTGCCGGTGACAGCATTCTGGTCTACGGCCAACTCATGGCAATCGAAGGCGTCAATCATCGGCGCGGCGGAAACCTGGGCGACATCGATCACGAGTACGCGATCGCCGCCCAGGAAAAGGAACGGCGCAAGGCCTGATTGGGTCGGAGCGGCGGCCACGGAATCTGATTCCATGGGTGGATCTTCCAGGAGGGCAAACGGAACCGCCCCTAGAGTCCACATCCAGCCCCGGCCTTCGAAGATCCGCTAGAGCGCGGCCAACAACTCGCCGGGCCCATGGAGCCAGGTGTGTGGGCCCGAGGATCGCAGGCTCCCGCCCCGAACACCCCAACCCGCGACCAGGGGGCGCATTCCAGCGGCTCGGGCCGCCTGCATGTCGATGTCCGTATCGCCCAAATAGGCGGCGCTCTCAGGGGCAACTCCCAGGGTTTCCGCGGCGCTCAGCAAAGGGTCGGGATGGGGCTTTCCCCGGGGCGTGTCCCCCGCCGCCACGAAAACCTCGAACAGATCGCCCATGCCCGTCAGTTCCAAACCACGCTTGGCAATGGCTCGGGTCTTGCTGGTGACCACGCCCAAACGCACGCCCATCCGGCGACATTCGAAGAGGGCCTCCTGCACATCGGGAAAGGCCTTCACACTGTCATCATGGGCTGCCAAAACATACTTGCGGTAGATGGCGACGGACCGCTCGCGATCGGCTTCCGTGGAAAACCACTGGCCCAGGTGCTCGCGCAGGGGCATGCCCAAATGCTCGGCAATCGCTGGTTCGGAAACCTCACCCAAGCCCATGGCATCGAGGGTGTGTGCATATCCCTGCAGAATCAGGGGGAGCGAATCGATCAGGGTGCCATCCAGATCACAAAGCAGGACGGGCAATCGTTTGGTCGGGTTTTGAGCCATGGTCGAGGATAGCGCGGTTCGCATTCACCCGGCAACCCCTTGCCCTGCCGCGTATCCCTCCGGGCAAAAAAGTGGAAGCCGAATCCCCCCCGGGATCCGACTTCCGTTCATTGCGTTCAAACTACCTAACGCCTCACTCGGCGGAAGATTTCAACTTATCGATCTCTTTTTGGATCGTCTGGTCATAGGCCGCACCGGAGTGCCCCTTGCCAAGGATTTTTCCATCGGGACCGATCAGGAAATAGGTCGGGTACCCGGTGACTTCGAACAGTTTGGAAATGGGACTGCTCTGGCCCTGATAGGCACAGGTCCAGCTCACGCCGAACTTCTCCATCCCGGACAGGTACTCATCCTCCCCATCGTTGTAATTCACTCCAATCAGTACGAACGGGTCATCTTTGTGGCGCTCAACGAGCTCCTTCAGGTGCGGCATGCCGCGCCTGCAGGGAGGTCACCAAAAGCCAAAGAAATCGACCAACACGACCTTGCCACGATAGTCGTAGAGGTCGAAGGATTCGCCGTCGATGGTAGTTCCCGTGAAGTTGGGAGCGATGCCGCCCACCTCGAGCGAGATACCGGCAAGCACGGCTTCGGCTTCCTTGGCCAGCTTGCCGCAGGTGTCATTGGCGATCAATTCCTTGAGCAATTGCTTGCCCATGGCTTGGTCCGAATCGACCTCCGACTTCAAGAGCAGTCCACCGGTATGCAACTGAGCTGTGCAGCGTGCCTCGCTGGCGATTTCCTTGCGACCCAGGACCCGCTTCAAAAGGGAGACCCTTTGGGCGGGCTTCAGGTTGCCCTCCTCGGACAACCGATCCAACGCGGGCAGGAAGTGCTTGGACTCGGTCGGGGCCATCACGATCAGACCGTAGACGTCGAGCATGTGGGCTTCCCGATCCTTCTTTCCAATGCCCAGGCGACGGGCCTCGTCGAGCATCCAAAAGTACCCGCGCACATCTCCCGATTTGCCGAGCGCATCGAAACGGCCTAGGAAATCCATGGCGGGACGAGCCGCCCGCAGTTCCCGCCGTTCCTTGGCGGTTTTGGCCGCTTTGATTTTGGCGCGGCTGTTGGCCTTGGCTTCGGAATATTCCTTGAGCAGACCTTCGTAGGTATCTACCCGAACGGGGGCGATCAAGGCTGTGGCAAGGCTCGGTGGCGCATGGGGTGTCGCGGCCGGAGCTGGGGATGCTCCGAAAAGGAGCATGGTGATGGGTATCAGCATAGGGAACTGGGTTGGGGAGAGTTTGGGGGCAACATGTACGGCCCACCGGGCCATTATGGAGCAGCCAACCCGAAAAAAGTGCGGCGCTCCCTCCCTATCAACAGGGTTTACACAGCCTTCCCACGGGGGCTGACCCAGGACCCCCCATTTCTGACGCGAAATGGGATCTGGGCGCCGGAAGCTCCACGACCACCTGCGCCCCCGCCCCACCTCCAGCTAGAATCGGGGCGATGAAGTCCCGCCCTTTCCTGATCCTACTTGGCCTCGTATTGCTGGCCTTGGCCCAGCGGGGCCCGGTGATCACGGCCCCGCGGCTGGACCTCTTTGGGGAGTATGTGAAAGCACCCGAGGCTGTCGTCGTGGGCGAAGAGGAAGCCCGGGTCAACGTGGCCATGGACCTGGTCCAAGGGCCTGTTGTGCCGCTCATCGATTATCAGTACGCCAACTACTGCGGCGGCTCCCTGGTGGTGAGCCTCATGCTGGCCCCCATGGTGGCCGTGCTGGGACCGAACATTTGGACCCTGCGGCTTCTGGCACTGGGCTTCCACCTGGTGGGATTGATCTGCATCTTCATGGTGCTCGACCGTTGGGCTTCGCGCCGCGCAGCCATTTTTGGCGGAGTCCTCTGGGCGCTGGCCGCCCCCGGCTTTGTGATCAACACCATGGTGGTTTGGGGAACCCACGTGGAGAGCAACATTGTGGCCCTGTGCACGCTTTGGCTGTTCATGCACATCCACTCCACCGAGAACAAGGTTCCCCTCAAACGCGGTCTGCTCGGCTTGCTGCAAGGCCTCAACGTGTACATCGGATACCAGGCCGTGCTGCACCTTTGCATGCTGGCGTTCTTCGACCTGCATCCGAAACGCTTTCCGAAGCCCAAGGCATTGGCCGCCCAGGTGGCTGGCTTCGCCATCGGGTTCAGCCCCTGGCTTTGGTACAACCTGCGCAACAACTGGGCGGGGCTTGAAATCTACGGCAAGGACGTAAGCGAAAATGTGGTCTCCGTTTCCATCTGGCAGAAGTGGAAATCGCTCTTCACCGAGTACCTGCCCGATGCCCAATGGTTCCCGAAGGCGTTCGAGGGCGCAGGCCCCACACTCAACTGGGTCTACTTCATATTCCTTTTAGCCGCCGCGATCTTCGGCACTTACGGGTATGCAAAGAGCGATCGTAAGGCCCCGCACCCCGGTCAGGTCGCGGGCATCTTCCTGCTCGGATTCATCTTAGCCTTCGGCGTAACGGGTTTCGCTATCTACCCCCACGAGGATGCGTTCGGTTACCGCTACCCGCAGATCATGACGCCCTGGCTCATCATCGCAGCCGCCGTGGGCTGGGATCGCCAGGCCCGGGCTTCCGAGTTGTCCCGCAAATTAGTGTGGGCCTCCTTCCTGCTCATCGGCGGCGTGTGCCTCTACGGATCCGCCGTGGGCCTTACCGACTACAAGCGCTTCGGCAACGAACAAAAAATCAGCGCCCACCGTCCCTCCAGCCACACGCTCTGGCTCTTCGCCAGCTACCGCGAATTCCCCGAACGCTACCCGGAAGTGCTGCGCTCCTTGCAAAACAAACGCACCCCCGAAGAGGTCGAAACCACCCTGCGAGACCTGGGCAACTACGTGCACTGGCTGGGCGCGGACCAACCCGGCTTCGGCCCCGAGCAGCTCAACTTCGCGGCACAGTTGCGCCACATGCGTGAGGTATTGATCGCGGAACTGCCGCCCGAGCAGCACCATCTGCTGCCGGTTCCGGGCGCTCCGCGCTGATCATCGGGCCGCTTCGCGGAAGCGGGATTCCCCGTCTCAGGCAGGCCTTGGCCAAGGGTCCCCCCCGGGGACTGAAGCCATGAAACTTCCGTAGGACTGGACTCCTGACCCGCCTCAAGGGCATTTGCACGGGTTCACGCCAGCAAGTCCGGCTCCAAGGGCTTCCCCGATCCTCCCCGATTGTTAAGATTGCGGACACCTGACCCCCCCGGCTCCAATCCACGGACCGGGCCCTCCTCCTCTTTTCCACAGGTCCAACCCAATGCGTATCTACCTAACCGCCGCCGCTGTCCTTCTCGCTGGTTCCGCCGCCTTTGCCGCCGTGAGCTCCTACGCCGTGCAAGCTCCGGCCGCCCCTGCCGCCCAACACAAGCACCTGCATGAAGGCATCGGCACCTTCGAAGGTGTCGTCACCATGCTCGCACCCGGCATGGAAGGCCAAACCAACACCGCCAAGGAAGTCATCACCGCCCACGGCCCCTTCTTCTTGAAGTCCGACTTCACCATGCCCATGGGCCCCGGCATGAACTACGAAGGCCACGGCGTCTTCGGCTACAGCGTCGCCTCGGGCAAATACACCGGCACCTGGATCGGCAACACCGAAGACCACCTGGCCATCATGGAAGGCGACTACAACGAAAAAACCGGCGTCATGACCATGCGCTGGATGGCCCCCAACATGATGACCAAGAAGCTGACCCAACATCACTCCGAAACCACCCGCACCAAAGACGCCTACACCATGACCTTCTTCGAAGAAGGCACCCCCATCTGGAAGATGGAAATGAAGCGCACCTCCAAGCCGGTCGAAGCCAGCGCGAATGAAGCCGATAAGGATAAGTAGTCCCCCGCTACAATCCAACACGGCCTCGCCCCTCCACCAGAGCGGCGAGGCCTTTTTTTCACTGAACCGTTGGCCCGCCGCTTCCAAGTCGAATAGCACTTTACCGCTGCCGCATCCCGTGGCGTTGTGGTAACGAGAGCAGGCCGAGCCAAATCCAAATCAATAGCAAAAAGCCCGGGAGGCCGCTTCAGCGGGCTCCCGGGCTCTTGTTTCATGGCCAAATCGGCCGTTTGATCTACGCCTTGCGCTCGGGGCGTTTCCCGTTGCCTTTGGCTTCGATCAGGAAAGTCACCAGTTCGCTGATCTTGACCTTGTCCTGCTCCATGGAGTCGCGGTGGCGCACGGTGACCACGTCATCGGCGAGGGTGTCGCCGTCGACGGTGATGCAGTAGGGCGTGCCGACTTCGTCCTGGCGACGGTAGCGGCGGCCGATGGCGCCTTTCTCGTCGTAGAAGGTGCTGAAGCGGGCTTTGCGCAGTTGGGCGGCGATTTCCTGGGCCTTTTCGGGCATGCCGTCCTTCTTGACGAGCGGGAACACGGCGGCGGTGATGGGTGCGATTTCCGGGTGGAAGTGCAGCACCACGCGGGTGTCCTTTTCGAGTTGCTCCTCTTCGTAGGCGTCGATCATGAAGGTCAATGCCGTGCGGTTCATTCCGCCCGCGGGCTCGATGACGTAGGGCGTGAATTTCTCTTTGGTTTGGGGATCAAAGTAGAGCAGGTTTTCGCCGGTGGCTTCCGAGTGACGCTTGAGGTCGAAGTCCGTGCGATTGGCGATGCCTTCAAGCTCGCCCCATCCGAAGGGATAGAGGTATTCCACGTCGGCGGTGGCCTTCGCGTAGTGCGCCAGCTCGCTCGCTTCATGCTCGCGCATGCGCAGCTTTTCGGGGTCCACGCCGTACTCGATGTACCAGTTGAAGCGCGCTTCCTTCCAGTGCTCGTACCACTTTTCGTCCTCGTCCGGATGCACGAAGAATTCCATTTCGGCCTGTTCGAATTCGCGGGTACGGAAGACGAAGTTGCCGGGGGTGATCTCGTTGCGGAAGGACTTGCCGATCTGGGCGATTCCAAAGGGCGGCTTGAGGCGCGCCGAGTCCATCACGTTGCGGAAGTTCAGGAAGATGCCCTGGGCGGTTTCCGGACGCAGGTAGGCGGTGGAGGAAGAGGCCTCCGCCGCACCCACCTGGGTCTTGAACATCAGGTTGAACTCGCGGGGTTCGGTGAGCTCTCCCCCACACTGGCCGGGTTGCTTGCTGGGCTTTTCGAGGCACTTGGCGTCCTCGAGCTTGTCCGCACGGAAACGGCCCTTGCACTTCTTGCAATCCACCATGGGGTCGGAAAACCCGCCCACGTGGCCGGAGGTCTCCCAGACCTTGGGATGCTGGATGATGGCCGAGTCCAAACCCACCACGTCGGCGCGCTCGGTGACCATGGAGTTCCACCAGGCCTCCTTCGTGCGCCGCATGAGCTCCACACCCAGGGGACCGTAGTCATAGGTGTTGCCCATGCCCCCGTAGATCTCGGAAGCCTGGAAGATGAACCCCCTGCGCTTGCAGAGGGAGACGATGTTTTCCATCAGGGAGGGTGCTTTCTTAGCCATGGTGCGGGTCTGGGGCTGGAGGGGGACGGATCCGAGGCGGCATCTTAGCGTGGAGGGCCCGCGGGCGGAACGGGACCAGGACAAAATCTGGCCCATTGGTTCGCCCGGTTCGTATTGCCGAAAGTTAGGCATTTCCACGACCCGTGCACCCGCGGCCGACTTGCTCCTCCCCCGAGCTGCCCGGATCGCGGATCCCCAGTCCGAGCGTTGCCGTCTCCTCCCCGATCGGCTTGAAAACGGGTTGCGTGACAGCGCCGCGATTCGAGTGGCCACAAGCACGGCTTCCCCAAGTGGGATTCTCCGGGAAACCCTGTAACGGAATTCGGGTCGGTCGGATGGAAGGCGGGTACGACCATTCCTGCAAACGCAATCCCATGAAGCACAACCTCCTTTACGCGGCCCTCATAGCGGTCCTTTCCTCCTCTGGATCCCATTTGGTGGCCCAGGTGCCCTCGCCGAACCAGGGCTCCTTCCAAGCGAAAGAGACGCCCCTGTTGCCGGTCGAGTTTTCTCCCGGAGCCCTGTCGGCCCTGGGCGAGGAACTACTCATCGATGAACCGGGCGATGGGAGGACGTGGGCCCGTGGCCCCCAATGGAAAGCCTCCTTTGGATCGGAAGGACTCGTTTACATCCCCTTTTTCGGCTCCGATGCCCCCCAAAACTATCCGGTTCAGTTGGACCTGGCCCGCGTGGCCATCGAGGGTGAGCCCATCGAACTACTCGGCCGCAATCGGGGACGTGATGGGCAAAGCGTGAATCTCGATCGTGGGTCCCTTGTCGAGGTTTACCACCTCACAAAAAGCACCGTAGAACAGACTTTTGTCTTCGAAGAACTCACAACCCGCGGTGAATTGGTCCTCGATATAACCGTGAAGACCGAGCTCTTTGGCTCCGAATCTGCGGATGGCGGATTCACCTTTTCCAACGAGCTCGGCGAGGTACGTTATGGTTCCGCAACCGCCATTGACGCCCGCGGTCAGTCCATTCAGCTTCGCCAAAGGCTCACCGCTGACGGAATCCGCATCGTGGTGCCCAAGGACTTCGTTCAGTCCGCACAATTGCCCCTGGTCGTAGATCCGATCCTCTCCACCCACTCGATCACATCCGACAGCCGTCGACAATTGGA
>JARGOW010000098.1:8160-9541 GCA_029212955.1 Planctomycetota bacterium
TGTGGATGTGGCCTTTGACGGGAACAACGCCACATACCAAATCGTCTTTTCAGAGGTTCAAAGCGCGCTGGATTTTGACGTCATCGCTGTCAGCTACAATGCCTCCATCGATCTGCTCTTCCCCGCGGTCTCAATCGACACAACCAGTGAGTCCTGGGGCATGCCCAAGAACGCGTCTTGCTACTTGGACGAGCAGTTTCTTTGTGTGTCCGTCGTGGGGAACTCGATCGGATCCGAGAGGGTTTGGGGCCGGACGCGCCACGCGGGTACTGGGGTTCGAGGATCCCAATTCCCCATCAGCGGCTTCGGTGCCCGCAATGTGGATGTGGGCGGAAAGGGCAACAGTGTGAGCTCCATTTACGATTTCATGGTCGTTTGGCAAGAATCCGACACCATCAATCAGGACATGGACATCGTGGCCCAGGCGGTCAATTCCAACAGCTCACTCACCCAGGGACGAATTCTCATCGACGGCGACGTGGGTGACCTGGACCGAAACCCGTCGATCTCCAAGTCCTCTGGGCGTCCAGACACCACCAACGGCGAGAACGAGTACATGATCGTTTGGGAGCGGGAGATCAGCAGTTCCGACCGCAACCTCCGCGCGCAGGTCATCGAGTACACAGGCTCCATGACTGGGCACAACCAGTTCAATGCCTACACATTTAGCGACTCGCTCAACCCTGACGTATCCACGATGAACCGAATCAGCAGCTACAATGACGAGCCCTATTGGGTGGTCGTCTTTGAACGATTGGTCGGGTCGGATTATGACATTTTCGCGGTGGTTGCACGGGACGGCAATGCAGACAATGCGCGGAGTGTCACCGCCATGCAGGCCCTTGATTTGAACCTGGATCACCGCGACCCGGCGATTGCATGCGATGGTGTAGATTTCTTCATTTGCTACCAAACAGAAGCCCTGAATGGGGACCGGGCCGTGCACTTCACCTCGGCCAATGTACTCCATGATGATGGCGAACTGCGCACAGGACTCTCGCTTCGGCGCGAGCAGCTTGCCCTCTCGGAGGGCGCTCCAGCCAGCATTGGAATCGCATCCCATTGGGACGGTGGAGGCCCCTTTGTTGGGTTTGAGCCGGGCAACGCCCTCGCGACCTGGACTTTCCGGGACGGGGCTTCGAATGATACCGACGTGGCCGGCGCAATCGTTGTGGAGACCCTGGGTTCAGCCAGCGGATCCCAATACTGTGCCGTCCCAGACAACTCATCCGGAACCTCCGGCTGGATTCGTGCAAGAACAAACAGTTGGAATCCCGGGACCACGGTGTCCCTATACGCCTCTGACTTACCGGTAAACGTATTCGCACACTTCATTGTTTCCAACCAACCTGGCCTCGTCCTTTTCCCGGGTGGCAGTCAG
>JARGOW010000099.1:0-7193 GCA_029212955.1 Planctomycetota bacterium
TGGCGCCATCGAAGGCGGGGGTGTAGCAGCGGATGCCAAGGTGCTTGGCGGCGATGCCCAGGTGGGTCTCGAGGATCTGGCCCACGTTCATTCGACTCGGCACACCCAGGGGGTTCAGCACGATATCGACGGGGGTTCCATCTTCGAGGTAGGGCATGTCCTCCATGGGGCAGATCTTGGAGATCACACCCTTGTTACCGTGGCGGCCTGCCATCTTGTCCCCTACCGAAAGGTTGCGCTTGGTGGCCACGTAGACCTTGACCATTTCAAGCACGCCGGTGGGAAGTTCGTCGCCGCGGCTGAGGCGGTTCACGATCTTGTTCTTCTCGGCTTCCTTGTCGTCGAGTTTGTTTTTGTGGTCGTGGATCGCCTGGGTGGCGGCACGACGCTTCTCGACGTCGGTGTCTTCCTCGGCGGCTGCCAAGCAAAGGATCTTCACCCGGCGCAGCTCGTCGTAGGTGGACGTGTCGTCCAACTGGAAAGGCTTGCCGGTCAGGTCGTCGATCACGGCGGTGCCGAGGATCTCGTTGACCTTGGTAAGCAGGCTTGCGGTGTAGTGGCGCAGGGCCTTCAGGAAGTCCATCTCCGCATCGCGGATCACGGACAGGGCCTGGATGCGTGCCTCGTCGGTCAAGTTCACGCGGCGCGAGAACTTCTGGGCGTCGATGACGACTCCACGGGTTCCGGGGGGCATGGTCAGGGATGCGTTTTTCACATCCACACCGGCCTTACCGAAGATCGCGTACAAGAGCTTCTCTTCGGGGGTCAGCTCGCTCTTCGACTTGGGCGCCACCTTGCCAACCAGCACATCGCCGGCCGCCACGAAGGTTCCCACTCGAACGATACCGGAGTCATCCAGGCTCGCCAGAGCGCGCTCACCCACGTTGGGAATATCCCGCGTGAATTCTTCCTTGCCGAGCTTGGTCTCGCGAATCTCAACGTCGTACTCCTCGATGTGAACCGAGGTGAAGACATCGTCGCGCACCAGGCGCTCGCTGACCAGGATGGCATCCTCGTAGTTGAAGCCGTCCCAGGACATGAAAGCCACGACCAGGTTCTTACCCAACGCGAGCTCTCCACCGTGGGAGGAAGCGCCGTCTGCAAGCAGCTGACCCTTCTTGATCTCCTGCCCCACGTGCACCACCGGACGATGGTTCTGCGTGGTGCGCTCGTTCATCCCTCGGAACTTGGTGAGGAAGTATTCCTCGTCGTCCACCAGGATCACGCGGCTGTCCACGTACTCGACCACGCCGTCGGCGCGGGCGAAGATGGGCATGGAAGAGTTGCTCGCCACGACCTTCTCCATGCCGGTTCCGACGATCGGAATCTCGGGGATCAGGAGCGGTACGGCCTGACGCTGCATGTTCGAACCCATGAGGGCCCGGTTCGCATCGTCATGCTCGAGGAACGGAATCAGCGATGCGGAGACGCCCACGATCTGCTTGGGCGAAACGTCCACGTAGTCCAGCTGCTCGGGCGGAACTTCCACGTTGTCGCCGTCACGACGGGCCAGGACCCGCTTGGTGAGGATCTTGCCCTTCTCGTCCACTTCCACGTCGGCGGGAGCCATGATCTTGCCACGCTCCTCGTCTGCACGAAGGTAGTGGATATCGTCGGTCAGCACACCTTTCTTGACCGAGCGGTAAGGCGCGGTCAGGAAGCCGTAGCTGTCCAGGTTGGAGTACAGGGCCAGGGACGAGATGAGACCAATGTTCGCGCCTTCCGGCGTTTCGATCGGGCACAAACGGCCGTAGTGGGAAAGGTGCACGTCTCGGACGTCGAAACCAGCACGCTTCCGGTTGAGACCACCAGGGCCCAGTGCGGACAAACGCCGCTCGTGGGTCAGCTGGGAGAGCGGGTTGGCCTGGTCGACCACCTGGGAGAGTTCACTGCGACCGAAGAAGTAGTCCACGGCGCTCGAGAACGTCTTGGAGTTGATCAGACCGCGGGGTGCGACCTTCTCAGGATCCTCCAGGTTCATGCGCTCCTGCGCTGTGCGGCGCAGCTTGAGCAGACCCTTACGGAATTCCTCACCCGCCAGTTCGGCGATGGTGCGAACCCGTCGGTTGCCCAGGTTGTCGATATCGTCGATTTCGCCCTTGCCGGCGCGCAGGGTCAGGATGTACGTGACCGAGTTGACGATGTCCTCGGGCTGCAGGACCTGGATGTCCTCGGCGATCTTCTGGTTGAACTTGCGGTTCAGACGGAAGCGGCCGACATGACCCAGGCGGTAGCGCTGGCCGTCGAAGAACTTCTCGTGGAAGAGCTCGCGCGCCTTCTCCAGCTGGGGCGGGTTGCCCGGGCGCAGACGCGTGTAGATCTTGATCAGGGCCTCTTCGTGGCTCTTGATCGAGGGCTCCTCGTGCATGGAGTTCACGATCAGCATGTCCAAGTCCTGGACTTCGCCGTCGATGATTTCCACTTCCGCCAGATCGCCAGCAGCGATCTCGAGGGCCGCGGTCTCGGGAATCGGGGTGGCGGAGGGCACGAGCACCTCGCCGGTCTTCAGGACCACGATGTCCCCCACCGCGATCTTGTCGGTGATGGCCTTGGCGAAGGCGTTCTGGGTCATCGACTTCGTCTTCTTGACCACCTTGGTGGGATAGAAGGTGCGCAGCAGGGCCTGGTCGGAACCGAGGTTCTCGTCCAGTGCGCGCAGGAAGGTGACGGCCGAGAACTTGCCCGATTGGTCGATACGAACCGACAGCAGACCCTTCTTGGTGACGTTGAGCTCCACCCAGGAACCGCGCTCGGGGATAATCCAGCAGGAGTGCAGATTGCGATCGGCGGAGACCAGGTCCTGCAAGAAGTCCACACCGGGGGACCGGTGCAACTGGCTCACGATGACGCGCTCCGAACCGTTGATGATGAATTCACCACCCCCCATCATGATGGGGATCTCGCCCAGGTAGACCTCTTCTTCGATGGGCTCGGGCTTGACGAGCCGCAAGCGAACCTTGAAGGGGAAGCCATACGTGGTACGCAGCTTACGGCACTCGTCCACCTCGAAGCGGGGACGGCCTAGCTCGTAACCCACATACTCAAGGCAAAGGGTCCGATCGTACGAGTAGATAGGGAAGACGTCCTGAAGCAGGGCCTCCAAACCTTGGCATTCACGGTTCGCCGAAGGGGTATCGGCCGCTAAGAAGCTGTGAAAGGCTTTGGTTTGAATCTCCACCAGATTGGGGAGGTCCACAATTTCTTGGACTCGACCGAATTTCTTAACCGGGTGTGCCGGCTCGGCCAAACGGCCGCCGTGTTTCGTCGTCATGGGTGCTCTCTCCACACCACCGACCAGCGACTCATCGCATGGGCCGGCGCGGAAATGGATATCGAGGGATTTGAATCGACTTAATGCGATTCCTTCCCGGCCTGCAGACCTGGAAGTTTAGGGGGGGACGGTACGATCGTCCGGGGGCGAAGCTGGATGGTTCCACCCCCAAACGTTTAGACCACGGGCATGGTCCTTGGGGAGAATACGGACTTTGCCGATAACGCGCCACCTCTAAATTACGGGTACCCCCTGCAAAATACACGGGGCTCCCCCATCAGGGGGTGCGTAATGGACCGGTCTGGGGGGACCGGCGGGCGGGCATTATCGTCAGGCACGCGCTCACCCCCCAGGTCAATCCTGGGGGGTGAAGCGCTGTCCGGACCTCAAACAGACTTCCTAGAAAGGAAATCAGTCAAGCTTGACCGTGGCACCCGCGCCTTCCAGCTGGGTCTTCATGGCCTCGGCGTCGTCCTTGGAAAGGCCGTCCTTGATCTCCTTGGGAGCTTCGTCGACGAGAGCCTTGGCTTCCTTGAGGCCCAGGCCGGTGATGGCGCGGACTTCTTTGATGACCTGGATCTTCTTGTCGCCAGCACTCTCGAGGATGACCTTGAAGGAGGTCTTCTCTTCCTCACCACCGCCAGCGGCGGGGCCTGCCACTGCAACAGCGGCGGGAGCAGCGGCGGAAACGCCCCACTCTTCTTCGAGGAATTTCACGAGCTTGGAAGCTTGCATGAGGGAAAGGCCGCCAAGGGTGTCGGCGATCGTCTTGAGCTCGGGCTCCAGCTCGATGGTGTTTTCTTCAGACATGGGATTGGTCTCCTAGTGGAGTGGGTGGGGTGTTTTTGAGTTGGTTTGGAGGCAGAGTGAGGCAAAAGCCACGCTCCAGCCGATCAGAGAAGTTACGGGTCGATTCGGGAAAACGGGCAATGCCCCCCTACTCTTCCCCCTTGTCCACGCGCGCCTGAAGGACACGCACGGTGTTGGATTGAACGCCGGCGAGGGCGACCACAAGGCCGCGGGCCGGGGCGGAAATCACGCCGAGCAACATGGAGTTGGCCGTATCGCGGTCGGGCAGATCTGCGACCTGGGCAGCATTGCCTGCGTCGAGAACTTCGCCGTCGAAGTAGCCACCTTTGAAAGCGACCTTCTTGGCCTTCTTGACCGCCGGGTCGGCGAACACTTTGGCTGCGCCGATGATTTCCTCGGGACCGCCGTAGGCGATTCCGGTGTTTCCTTTAAGGATGCCTTCACCGAGATCGATGCCGCGTTCGGCAAGGACTCGACGGGCGAGGGAGTTGCGAACCATGCGGAAGCCAACGCCTTTCTCGGCAAGCTTCCCACGCAGGTCCTCGGTCTCCTTCACGTCCAGGCCACCGAAGGTCACTGCGAGCAGGCCTTCGGACTCTTGGAAGGCGTCCGTCAATTCACGGACCACCATTTGGTTGACGATATTGGGCATGACTTAGGCTCCGTATTCGATGAGGGCTCCGGGCCCCATCGTGGTCGACACGCAAACGCGCCGCACGAAGGTGCCCTTGACGACGGCGGGACGCATCCCAGCCAGGTGATCCAGGAATGCGGTCAGGTTCGCAGCCAGGTCGTCGGTTGCGAAAGATCGCTTGCCGACGGGCGCGTGAACATTGCCACCGGCATCCGTGCGGAATTCGACCTTACCAGCCTTGAATTCCGTGACGGCTTTGCCCACGTCGGGGGTGACGGTGCCGGACTTGGGCGAGGGCATCTTGCCCTGGGGTCCCAGGACCTTACCGAGCTTACCCACGTGCTTCATCATGTCGGGGCTGGCAACGACCACGTCGAAGTCCATCCAGCCGTCCATGATGCGCTTGGCCAAGTCGTCGGAACCGACCACGTCGGCACCGGCAGCTTCGGCGGCAGCGGCCTTGTCCCCTTCCGCGAAGACCACGATCGTGACTTCCTTGCCGAGGCCGTTGGGAAGGGAGACAGCTCCACGAACCAACTGGTCGGACTTGCGGGGGTCGATACCCAGGGTGACGGCGACCTCAACGGTCTCGTCAAAGTTGACCTTGGGCAGGCTCTTCAGAAGCTCGAGAGCTTCCTTGACCTCATAGATGCGGCCGGGCTCCATCATGGCGCTCGCCTGCTTGTAACGCTTGCTACGCTTTACCATTGGATTAAGCCTCCACCTCGATTCCGGCCGAACGGGCCGTTCCTTCGATGATCCTGCAGGCGTGATCCAAATCACGCGCGTTCAGGTCGTTCATCTTGATGTTCGCAATTTCCTCGATCTGGGCACGGGTGACCTTGCCGACGATCTCGGTTCCAACCTCTCCGGCTCCCTTCTCGACACCGGCTGCTTTCTTGAGCAGCACAGCGGCGGGCGGGGACTTCAGGATGAAGTCGAATGTACGGTCCTTGTAGACGGAAATCTCGACGGGAATGATCATCCCCATCTGGTCCCGAGTCCTGTCGTTGAACAACTTGACAAACTCAGCGATGTTCACGCCGTGGGCACCCAGGGCCGGGCCCACGGGGGGCGCGGGGGTTGCCTTGCCTGCGGGGCACTGAAGTTTGATCAGTCCTGTTAGTTCTTTAGCCATATCGTTAGACCGCCTCTACTTCCCAGTATTTAAGGTCCACCGGTGTGGGACGACCAAAGATCGTAACCACCACGCGAACCGTTCCTTTTTCAGGATTGATCTCTTCGATAGCGCCATCAAAGCCGTCGAAGGGACCCGAGTTGATTTTTACCATGTCGCCGGTATTGAGGCCGATGGAGACCGTCGGGCGAGTTTCGGAGTCGGTCATCCTCGACAGAATCGAGTTCACTTCCTCCTCCGTGATCGGGGTCGGCTCGCCGCGGCTTCCGAGGAAGTCGCGCAAACCATCCACACTGCGCAGCACTTGACGTGCCTTGGATACGCGTGCGGGATCGTCATCATCAAGATCCGCTTGCACCATCAGGTAACCCGGGTACAGCTTCGTCTCGACAGTACGTTTCTTGCCACCGCGCATGACGGTAGCGAGCTCAAAGGGCACCAGCACCTGGGGGATCACGTCCTGCAATCCCGTCACTTTGATGCGCTGCTCAGCGTTGCTCCGGATGCGCTTTTCACGCCCGGATTGGCAACGGAGGAAGTACCACTTGTAAGCCATGTCTTATATCCCCTAGCGGCCAAGCAGGATGCGCTTCGCAACAATTGCCAATGCGTAGTCCGCGGCGGCCAGGAAGGCCATCAGGAACAACACGCAACCGATCACGAGGACGGAACCACTGATGGTTTCCTCCAGCGTGGGCCAGGTAACCTTTTGGAGCTCATGCTCCGTGTCGATCATCAGGTCAGCATTCTTGGGCTTGCTGAGCCAACGATTGAGGATGGTGAGTCCGATTCCCAGTGCGATAATGGCAACCACGAGGGAACCATTGGGCACCATCCCGAACAGGGGGATGCGATCGAAGCCCGAGACCAACGGTTTGGTCATGGACTCCCCAAAGCTCACTCCTAGCTGAGTGTGGAGGGAGACACACCCGTAGAACAGCAGAATAGCCAGCGACCAAAATGCCGCCATGCGTACCATTCTTCCTTGGTCCTTGCGGTAGACCATTGGACTTTCTCCTTGGGTTGGGGGTTTCGAATGACGTCGAGGACGCCGGGGAGGATGGCCCACCAGGGCCGTAAGGCAAACGGGGTTAGAGCTTTTTCTCGCGGTGCGAGGTGTGGGCTCTGCAGGAGTTGCAGTATTTCTTCTTCTCCAGCTTGTAGGCCGCCTTTAGACGCTTGTGCGTCGTGTAGTTGCGGTGCCGACACTGGGTGCACTCCAGAAAGACATACCGTTCTTTGATCTTCATTGCGTGAGCTCTCAGGGGGAAGCCGGTCTAGGTTTGCACCCTGACCAGCCTTGTTCAAAACGTGGGGCCAGGAGCGCTTTGCGCGCTCCT
>JARGOW010000099.1:7203-9534 GCA_029212955.1 Planctomycetota bacterium
CCCCCCCGTGTGGATTCTTACTCGATGATCTTCGTAACGACGCCTGCACCCACGGTGCGGCCGCCTTCACGGATTGCGAAGCGGAGTTGATCTTCCATGGCCACGTTGGTGCCCAGGGTAATCTCAAGCTTCACGTTGTCGCCAGGCATGCACATCTCTGCGCCACCGAGCAGGTTGGCAGCACCCGTCACGTCCGTTGTGCGGAAGTAGAACTGGGGGCGGTAACCGTTGTAGAAAGGAGTGTGGCGACCACCCTCGTCCTTGGAGAGGATGTAGACCTCGGCCTCGAACTTGGTGTGGGGAGTCACGGTGCCGGGCTTGGCAAGGACCATGCCGCGAAGCAGGGCCTTCTTGTCGACGCCACGGAGAAGGACACCGACGTTTTCGCCTGCGCGACCTTCGTCGAGGGTCTTCTGGAACATCTCAACACCGGTACAGGTGGTGTTTCCGATCTCCTCGGCCATGCCGACGATCTCGAGGGCGTCGCCCGTGTTCACGATACCGCGCTCGACACGACCGGTGCCGACCGTTCCACGACCCTTGATCGAGAACACGTCCTCGATGGGCATCAGGAAGGGCTTGTCCACGTCGCGCTCGGGCATCGGGATGTAGCTGTCGACAGCTTCCATCAGGTCAGCGATGCACTTGTAGGCTTCGTCGTCAACGGGCTTGCCGTCGTTGAGAGCGTTCTCGGCGCCAAGGGCGGAACCCATGACGATCGGGATGTCGTCGCCGGGGAACTCGTACTTGGAGAGCAGTTCGCGGATTTCCATCTCGACCAGGTCGAGAAGTTCCGGGTCGTCCACCTGGTCGACCTTGTTCATGAAGACGACGATGGCGGGCACGTTGACCTGACGGGCGAGCAGGATGTGCTCACGGGTCTGGGGCATCGGGCCGTCAGCGGCGGAGACCACCAGGATAGCGCCGTCCATCTGGGCGGCACCGGTGATCATGTTCTTGACGTAGTCAGCGTGTCCGGGGCAGTCGACGTGGGCGTAGTGACGGGATTCCGTCTCGTACTCGACGTGCGCGGTGGAGATCGTGATTCCACGAGCCTTCTCCTCGGGCGCCTTGTCGATCTCGTCGAAAGCCATCGTCTTCGCAAGACCCTTGAGGGCCTGGTGACGACAGATAGCAGACGTCAGAGTGGTTTTGCCGTGGTCGACGTGGCCGATGGTGCCCACGTTGACGTGATCCTTTGTCCTTTCGAAGACTTCCTTAGCCATGGTGCTGGTCTCTTTTATCGGTGGGCGAATGCCCGCTTTGGGTTTTGGGCGAAGTACTCTCCGCCCCACCGGACGATCCGGTGAGAAGCCCGAGGGAACTTCAGTCAAGAATTAGTTGAATGGAGCTGCTGTCGGGATTTGAACCCGAGACCTCTTCCTTACCAAGGAAGTGCTCTACCACTGAGCTACAGCAGCTCGCAAAACCGCTACCCGCCAAATCCAGAAGGACCGGCAAAAAGCAACGGTGATGGAGCGATCTCGAAAGCATTCCGCGAGGCCGAAGCCTCCAGCGAAGGTGGAGCGGGTGAAGGGAATCGAACCCTCGTGTACAGCTTGGAAGGCTGTCGTTCTACCATTGAACTACACCCGCAGGTTTGTACCTGATTCACCTGGCCAGAGCACCTGGGTCGCGTGGCGACGCATGCCCCTGGCAAATGCAAACACGGGCCGAATTGGCCTGGGCCCTCCCCCATCGGCGGCCGTAGCCGCAAACAGCGAAGTGGATATCCCACCGGCGCGAACAAGAAACCCTGGCGTCCATTTGCATGGCGCGGATGGTGGGGAGAGCAGGATTCGAACCTGCGAAGGCTGAGCCAACAGATTTACAGTCTGTCCCCTTTGGCCACTCGGGAACCTCCCCTTCTGTTTCATCCTGCGGGCCACATACGGTCAAGGCCTTGGGCCGCGACCATCGGGCGTCTCTGCCCTGTGACTTGCACTCTGCATTTGCGCTCAAAAATCTACGCTGCTGGCCGCATCCCTTTGCTGGCTGAGCAGCGGAGAGCACGGTATGCAGCACATATTCCATATGAGCACTGTGGGTATCTTGTGTCGACCGGTTCGATCGCGTGCATTCTGCGCAGCTGGCATCGCCAGCGCTGCAAGGGCACGCTCCCGTGTCGTCATCGAGATCGGTTGGATTTTGAGGGAGCTAGGATTGGCCGGGGCCAAAACTCACAGGTCGGATGGCAGCGCTAGCATGGAGCCAGCGGCGGGACTCGAACCCGCAACCTGCTGATTACAAATCAGCTGCTCTAGCCATTGAGCCACGCTGGCAGTTCCAGGTCGCCCAACCCGGTCCCAGGCAAGCCTAGGTCCGGAAGTG
>JARGOW010000100.1:0-8386 GCA_029212955.1 Planctomycetota bacterium
AGATTCAGCCGCCGGTGATTGTACCCGTAAACGAAGTCCTCGGATGCCTCGTCCAACTGCTCCTGGGTCGGGATCGGATCAGGCAAGGTACTCCTTCACGCGGCGCAGGCCCTCTTGGATTTGCTCCACGCTGTTGGCGTAGGAGAAGCGCAGGTAGCCCTCGCCCATGGCGCCGAAGGCTGTGCCGGACAGGCAAGCCACGCCGGCTTCGTTGAGCAGGCCGTTCTCCAGGTCCTGGGATTTGCGGCCCGTGCCCGTGATGTTGGGGAAGGCGTAGAAGGCGCCCTTGGGCATGACGCAGGAAATGCCGGGGATCGCATTCAGCTCACGGTGCATCACATGGCGTCGCTCGTCGAAGGCCTTGAGCATTTCGTCCACGCTGTCCTGGGGACCGCGCAGGGCTTCGATGGCGGCCACTTGGGTCACTGCGTTGGCGCAGGAGGTCGAGTTGATCTGCAAGCGCTCGGCGTGTTTGATCAGGCTATCGGGCCAAACGCCGTAGCCCAATCGCCAACCGGTCATGGCGTAGGTCTTGCTCCAGCCGTCGAGCATGATGGCGCGGTCGGCCAGGGACGGGTACTGAAGGATCGAGACGTGCTCGGCCCCATCGTAGAGCTGACGCGAGTAGATCTCGTCGCACAAGATCGTCACGTGGGGATGCTTTTCCAGACCCGCCACGAGCTTGTCCATTTCGGAACGTTGCACGATGCCACCTGTGGGGTTGGCGGGCGTGTTCACGATCATCAGGCGCGTGTTCGGCGTGATTTTGGACAGCACGGAATCCGCGTCAAAGGAGAAGTCATTCTCTTCCTTGAGCTCGATCGGAACCGCCTTGGCGCCGGACCAGTGGATCATGGACTCGTAGATCGGGAACCCCGGGTTGGGGTACATGATCTCCGCGCCGGGCTCGCCAAACATCATGATGGCGTAGAACATGGTGGGCTTGCCGCCGGGTACGATGAGCACGTTGTCCGGGTTCACCTCGGCCCCGCGGTAGCGCAGGATGTCCTCGCAAACTGCTTCGCGCAGGTCGGGCAGGCCGTTGGCCGGGGTGTACTTGTGCCAGCCATCGCGCAGGGCTTTTTCGCCAGCGGCCACGATGTTGGGGGGTGTATTGAAATCGGGTGCGCCGATGTGCAAATGGACAATGTTCTTGCCCTGGGCCTCCAGGGCCTTGGCCTTGGCGAAGACTTCAAAGGCGGTTTCCGTTCCCAGCACGCCCATGCGGCTGGCCAATTGGGAAGAAACGGTGGTGGTCGACATGGATTTTGGGTGAGAAGCGTGGCTGGGGGGAGCGGGCTGGAGCCGCGGTCCCGAAGGGGTACCGGGCGGGTCCCCATCCTACCGGGCCCGGCCCCAGCATTCCGCCCCGCACCCGGCAAAATCCCTGCACCCGGCCACCTCCGGGTCACCCGGATGAAACGGGAATTCCCCCCCATGGCCAAGTCCACTGCGGCCCGGCCATTCCCGGAACCCAATAGCGCTCCAAATAGGCCCTGAACCCCGTTCCGCCCACAAAAAGCGGTGCCCAAACCGGGCGCAGTCACTACCCTGCATGCACTTCCGCGTTCGCCCCCCCGAATCACCATGCAACTCTCCCGCTCCGCCTTCGCGCCCCTGCATATCCTCTGCCTCCTGGTACTCCCCTGGTTGGCCTCCTGCAGCTCGGATCCCGACCTTGTGGTCTACGTTTCATTGGATCAGGAATTCTCGGCCCCCTTGATTCAGGAGTTCGAAAAGGAAACGGGACTCAAAGTTCGCGCTGAGTTTGATACCGAGGCCAACAAGACAGTGGGTCTGTCCCGCCGCTTGATGGAGGAAAAGGACAACGTGCGGTGCGACGTCTACTGGAACAACGAGATCGCGCAAACCGTTCGCCTTGCAAACCTCGGCCTGTTGCAGGCATACGATTCCCCCTCCGCAGTGGACATCCCCGCCGAATTCCGCGACGTGGACCGCCGTTGGACCGGGTTTGCCGCTCGCACTCGAATTTTCATCGTCAACACGGAACTCGTGCCGGACTATTCGGATATCGACTCCATGTGGGATCTGATCGATCCGAAGTGGGCCGGCAAGGTGGGCATGGCCCGGCCCCTCACTGGCACCACCCTGACCCACGCGGCCGCCCTATATCAGGTCCTCGGAAGCGAAGAAGCCGACCGCTACCTGGGCACTATCGCCGCAGGGCAATCCCAGGATACCCCTCCCATTCAGGTGGTTTCCTCCAACGGGCAATTGATGCGGTTGGTCCGTGAAGGCGTACTCGCCTGGGGGTGGACGGATACGGATGACTTCAATGTGGCCCGATTGGCCGGTTCCCCGGTCATCGCCATTTATCCGGACCAAAAGGTGGGCCCCAACGGCGAAAGCCCCCTGGGGACATTGATGATTCCAAACACGATTGCGATCCCCAAGGATGCCCCGCACCTGGAGAATGCCAAACGATTCGTGGACTGGGCCATCTCACGCAAGATGGAAGAGCGCCTGGCCCAATCACCTTCGGCCCAAATCCCGGTTCGCGAGGATGTGCCCGCTCCCGACCATGTTCGGCGCGATTTCCACGCCATGAGCGTCAGCTACGTGGCCCTCGCCGGGTGGAAGCCCTTAAGGAAATGTTCCTGATCCGCTGATGCCGACCCACCGCCCCACACTCATTCTGGCCGTTGGGGCCCTAGTCCTCTTCGGACTCCTTCCGCTGGCTGTCATGGCCTGGCGCATCACGGGGGATATGGGGGCCCTGGGCCGCATCATCGATGGGAGAACGATCTCGCTCATCGGACGCACCGCCATGCTGGGGACGGGCGTGGCCGGGTTCGCCCTGCTCGTGGGTGTGCCCTTCGGCTACATGGTGGCCCGAACAGATTTGCCAGGCCGTAGCCTTTGGGCCCCCTTGGCTTGGGTCCCCTTGCTACTGCCGCCCCTGGTACTGGCCATGAGCTGGACCGTATTGGCTCCCCTGAGGGGCGCGCCCATGACCATATGGATTCTGGGCCTGGGCCATTTCCCGCTGGTCGCGACCTTCGTGGCCAAAGCCGCCCGGCGCATCGACCGGCGACAGGTGGAAGCGGCACGCCTGGTGGGCGGTTGGTCCGCCCAATGGCGCATGGAGTGGCCCTTGATCGCGCCCGCCGCCGTGCTTGGAGCGACCCTCGCGTTCGTGTTCGCCATCAACGACTTTGCCGTGCCCGACTATGTGTCCTCGGTCGGCCCCAAATTCAATGTGTATGCGGACGAGGTTTTCGCCACCTGGCAAGTGGATCAGAAGGACGCGGAAGCGGTCTCTACGGCCCTGCCCTTGATCGCATTGACCCTTTGCGCCTTGACGTTGGCCCTTGTCATGCGCCGACGAGGCAGCTTGGCATCCCTGGCTAGCGGATTCGAACGTCCGCCGATTCTCCGACTGGGCCGGGCCAAGTGGCCCGCCTTGGTTTTCGCCCTTGGCCTGATCTCGGTCTCCGTGTTCCTTCCCGTGGGCCAATTGTTGAACGAAGCTGGTACCGGAGAAGACGGATGGTCGCTGGGTCACACGGGCTCTGCTTTCTCCATGGCCCTGGAGCGCTGCAGGGACAATCTACGCGCCTCGATTCTTCTTGCCGCTGGGGCGGCAACCCTGGCGGTACCCGTTGCTTTGGCTATTGGACATGGCGCCGCCCGATTGAAGCGTGGCAAGTGGCTGCTTGCAGCTTGCATCCTGCCCTTTGCGGCCCCCGCTATCCTCTTCGGCATTGGGCAGATATCGGTCTGGAACCACCCAGCCACCCAGAGCTTCTACACCGGCGATGGATTGGTGATCGCCATGCTTTTGGGACGCTACCTGATCTTCCCCGTGTTGGTATTGACCAGCGCCGTGGAGAATCTATCCCCGCGCTTGGAAGAAGCGGCAGCCATGGTTGGAGTATCCCCACTGGCACGCCTTTTCCGAATTGTGGCCCTGCCCATCTTGCCAGCCCTTGCGGGAGCCTGGACCCTTGTCTTTGTCTTCGCCATGCGAGAATTGGACGCTGCCATTCTGGTTCCGGCCGCCAACAAGACTGTCATGTTCCGCCTGTACAATGCCGTGCACTTCTACCGCCAGGATTACGTGGCTGCACTGGCCCTCGTGACCCTCTTCGTCATCATGATCCCCGGTCTTCTCTGGAGCCTTTTCGCCCGCAAAAAAATGGATGTGCTTTCATGAGCCTAGCCCTAGAAACCAAAGGTCTGGTGCTCCAAGCGGGTCAGCAGGCGATCAGCGACCCGTTCGACCTGCAAGTTCCCGAAGGGCAACATGTGTTGGTCCTGGGCCCTTCGGGTTGCGGAAAATCGACCCTGCTCCGTACGATCGCGGGGTTGCAGCCCCCACGAAAGGGAACCCTGGAACTGTTCGGGCAACTCACGGATGATGGTCCCCAGCGGCTGGTACAACCCCATTTGCGCAACCTCGGTTTCCTTTTCCAGGACGGCGCCCTTTGGCCCCAATGGAATGTGGAAAAAACCCTGTCCTTCGTACTCAAGCACCGCGGAATGGCCAAGTCCGCGATTCCCGCTGAAATCGCCCGACTCCTGGAGTGGGTGGAATTGGAGGGGTTTGAAAAGCGCTCCACCACAACGCTTTCGGGCGGGGAAGCCCAACGCGTTGCCTTGGCCCGTGCCCTGGCCTGCAAACCTAGGATGCTACTTCTCGACGAGCCACTTGGGCCCCTGGACTTCGAATTGCGCCAGGGCCTCTTGAAGCGACTGCACCGTCTTCGCAACGAACTAGGATTGACGCTACTGCACGTGACACACGATCCCCAGGAAGCTCGCGCCTACGCCGACGTGGAAATTCGACTGAACCACGGTCGACTGCGCGACCCAAAACCCATTCAACCGACCCAAACGGAACCCCAAGGAAATTAAACATGCGTTGGATCGCTGGAATCATCGTGCTGGTCGTTGTGTCCCTGCTACTCGGCAACCTCTTCGGGCCGGGACCCGAACCGGATCCGGTACCCGCAGGCGGCTTTGTTTCCTCTGCGCAATGCGAGGAATGTCATCCGGAGGTCTATGCCGAATGGACCGAGTCCTGGCACTCCAAATCGTGGACCGACCCGGATGTGCGCGCCCTCTCCAACGACTTTGCGAACACCGACTGCATCGATTGCCACGCGCCCAAGGACATCTTCTCCACCGGCCCTGGCAAGCGCGTCCTGCCCCGTAGCGATCGAAGGGTCGAGGGCGTGGATTGCCTCGCATGCCACCGCCTTCCCGAGTCCATGGGCGGCGGAGTCGCTGGTACCACCACCAATTCCCGCGCGGCATGCCGCCCCCCAGTGAAAACCGAATTGGCCCGGGTCGAGTACTGTGGTTCCTGCCACAACCAACACAACACGGTGGATCAGTGGGAGGCCTCGGCCTATGCCATCAAAGGCGAAGGCTACAAGGATTGCCGCGATTGCCACATGCCCGTGCGCGCCGACGGCTCCGGCCGCAGCCACCACTTCAAAGGCGGTCATGACATGGAGCTGGTGCGCTCGGCGGTCACCCTGAAAGCCGAACGCCTTGACCCGGCGCAGGACAAGGTCCACGTGAGCCTGCACAACCACGGAGCGGGCCACGCCTTCCCCACGGACGAGCGCTCCCGGGCGGCGGACATCTTCTGGCGTAAAACGCCCACCGACCCGAACGCCACCGGAGGCTGGACCCACCTGTACCGCATCCGCGACCCCTATCGCAGCGAAGTGGATATCCCGCGCACCCTGGTGGACGCGGGAGAAACCCTCGAAGTTGACTTCGACTCACCTTCCACAGGAGGCGCAGTGCAAGTCGCGCTCTTCTACAAACTCACCCCCTACTACCGGGACGTGAACACCGGCGAGGCCATCCCCTACGCCACCATCACAGAACCAGAATCGGATGCCAAGCTGGTTCACATGGTGGAGGTTCAGCCTTGAGGTCCGCGCATACGCTGATTCTGATCGGAGCCCTAGCGCTGGCGAGTTGCCGCGAAGAGCCCTCCGTACCGCCCGCTCCCCCCATCGGTCTGGATCTGGGGCTGAACGATGTACTCGGTGCCCGTTTGGCCGATTATGCCGACGCGGACCCTCGCAGGGCTCCCTGGCCTGAAGGCCTGGAGGACTCGGACCTGTCCATGGTACAGGGCCTGCTCGCTACCCTGGCCGGGTCCAATCCACGCTATGCGGACCTGGCTCGCCAGGACCTGGAAAGCCTTGGTTTGTCGGGGCTTCGCCCCCTGCTTCAATGCCTGGATGACGCGCGCAAAGATGGGAAGAACACGGCCCCAACCCGTTGGTTCATCGCGCGTGCCCTGGGGCCGATCCCCCATAGTCAGGCTGCGCTGGCACTCCTGGATCTGGCCAAACTCGATCCCGATTCCAGCGTTCGCAGCATGGCGATCTACCAGCTGGGCGAATCCCCCCTCGCGCCCGATTGGGTGGTGCCCCACCTTTGCCTTCGACTCAAATACGAAAAGGACCCCGAATGCCACCGCTTGTTGGGGGAAGTCCTGGCCAAGCACCGGAACTACAGTTTCTTGCGCGCCTGGTTTGACTTGACCCGCTCCCCGGATTCAGCGATCAGCACTCCGATCTGGACTTCCCTTCGCAACCTGGAAGCTCAAACGGGAAGGGAGGGGTCCGACTTGGCCAAGGCGTGGGCCCAGGGCGAAGGGCTGGACCAACCGGAACCGAGCCGGGCCTTCCTGTTCGAGGTCTGGACCGTGGTTTCAAAACTCTCGAGCGCCCACTTCCAATTGCGTGGCGTGGACGATGCTCGCTTTGCCTTGAGCGACCTGGGCCCATGGCTGGCCACGGAAATCGCCCCCGCGTTGAAGGATTCCGACCTCTATGTGCGTTTGCACATGGGTCAGGTATTGCAGCGCCATGGGCCCCGGGGAAAGGCCGCCGTACCCGCTCTCATCGAAGCCCTGGGTGATCCGGACCTGGCGCCTCAAGCTGCTACGACCCTGGCCGCCATTGGGGAGCGTGCCGCCCTGCAGCCCCTGCTGACCGCCGCGGGCGCGGGCAATGCACTCGATCTACGCACCTCCGCCGTGCAAGCCCTGGGCACCACCGCCTGGCCGGAAAGCGCGGATGTGTTGCGCACGGCCCTGGTCGACGCTTCGATCCCCGGTCAAGCCGATTTGGGCGTACACGCCCGCTGCTCCCTACTCCAAGTATCCCCCACTCCGGAGATTTTCGACACACTGCTGCAGCAACTCGAAGAACTCGCCCCCGGCAAGGACGCCGCGGAGTTGGCATTCGAAAGCATGCTCCAGCGCCGAACTCGCGCCATCGAACCCGCCGCCACCGCTGACAAAGACTGGGAGCATTGGAACCAAATGGGGCAGCGCTTTGGTGCGCGGCCGAGCGTGCCAGGACTAGCGAAGCGACGGGAGAATCGGGCCGCATGGATTCGTGAGAACAGGGACCGCCTCATCGAAGCCGCGGCCGAACTGGCCGCATCCCGTTAGTTCCGGATCATGGAACTCGAGCCCCGGACCGCTGCGTTCGGTGTTCGGAGTTCATTCCACTCCTTGGGGTTTCACCCTCGACTCTGTGGTCCCTGTGGTCCCGGATCCCACGGACCTCAATGGGCCATGGACAGGCACCAAACCACCACACCCAGCCACATCAATGCGTTGAGTACAAAAACCACATCGCCGCCGAGCAGGACCTTTGTGGGACTGCCCCCGCCACGTTGGGTTTTCACCAGCAGCATGTAGCGGAAGAGTCCAAACACCACGAAGGGGACCGTCCACCAAAGGCCATGCTCTTCACCAAATTTGGCCTGGGTTTCGTCGGCCACCGTGTACATGGCGTAGGAGAGCACGGCGCAGGCCGCCAGGGTGGACGTGGCCTGTCCCAGGAAGTCCGGGGTGTATTCGAGCAGAATCTTACGGTGATCTCCCCGATCCTCCCCCAGCAGGTCGATCTCCGCCTGACGCTTGCATAGGGCCAGGAAGAGGGACAGGAACATGGTGCAGAGCAGCAGCCAGTGGGAAACACCCGTGCCCACCGCGTAGCCGCCGGCCATGACCCGCAGCAGGAACCCCGCTGCGATGCAAAACACGTCGAGCAGTACCACGTGCTTCAAGCGCCAGGAATACAAGGAATTGATCAGCAGGTAAGCCACCGTGCAGCCCAGAACGGCAAGACCATCCACATCAGCACGCCATGCCAGCAGCAGACCTCCCGCCACGCAAACCACGGCGGCCATGGCGGCCATAGGAATCGAGAGGGTTCCCGCTGCGATCGGACGCTTGCACTTATCCGGATGCCTGCGGTCGGACTCCACATCGAAGATGTCGTTGACCAGGTAGATCGCGCTAGCGGTGATGCAGAAAGCGGCGACCGCTAAGAAGACCCGAATCAGGGCCTGGCTTTCCAACAAGGTCTCGCCACGCTCC
>JARGOW010000100.1:8396-9518 GCA_029212955.1 Planctomycetota bacterium
CAAACACCAGGGCCGCCAGAACGAAGACGTTCTTCACCCACTGTTGCGGGCGCATGGCGGCGATCAAGGGAAGCGGATTCATTCGTTGGCAGGGTATCGGTCGGTGCTGTGGCCTGGGGCTCCCGGAAAAGAACCGGGATGCCACAGCCCTGTTGGCCTTACTCCAGGCTCAACTTGCGCAGGTCCTCGCGCCAGGCGTCGGGGCCCACGATGACGAACTCGTCCTCTTCGGTCGCGTCGCCCGTCTCACGCTCCTCCACGATCTCCATGGTACGCACGGACATGTTGCCGAACAGGGCCACGGTGGTTGTGCGGTGGTTACCATCGGGGTCGTTGTCGTCGGCCACAAGGACTTCCTTGCCCACGCCCTTGCCATCCAACTTACGGATCGGGAATCGGCGCATGTCCCGGGCGGCGTAGGAAGTCCAGCCCCCATCCACCCGATCCAACTCGGTGTACCACTCATCCAAGGGAATCCCATCCACGCCCGGGGTCAGGGAGTCCAAGTTCACGGCGGGGCAGGTCAAGCGCTTGGTGCTGACCTCATCGTCATCCCAAATTTCCTTGGCCACCAGGGTCGCCAGGAACTTGGCCCCGCTTCCCTTGGGAATCCCGTTGTGCTTGCTGCGATACAGCATCAAGCCGTTCCCGATCTCTTTCATGTTCGCCTTGCAGGCGGTCACATTGGCACTGTCGATGACCTCGGGGATCTTCGGCACCAGGAAGGTGGCCAAAATGCCAATGATCAGGATTACAGCCAGGAGTTCCACCAGGGTGAAACCGGCGCGAATGGCGCGCTTGAGGGAACGGACGGGGGTCTTCATGGGTCGAATCCTGCAGGAAGGAATGGGCCTGGGCCCCATTGGAAGGGAGAAGGGCGGGGCGGGCTTCTATAGCCACCCCGCCCGACTTTGTAACGACTTAGGAAGCCAGGGCGCCCATGGCGGCCTTGAGTTCCTCAACCTTGTTGCATTGCTCCCAGGAGAAATCCTCCCGGCCAAAGTGCCCATGGTACGCCGTGTGGCGGTACTTCGGCTTCTTCAGGTCCAGTGCGGTAATGATTCCGTGGGGCGTGAGGTCGAAGACCTTGTTCACGGCTTGAGAGATCGCTTCTTCGCTGGC
>JARGOW010000101.1:0-598 GCA_029212955.1 Planctomycetota bacterium
TGATCTGTTCGCCAACGGAGATTCTGTAGGAACGTTGCCCTCGACCAATGGCGGTCACGCGATCGTGATCGGGCAGGATTCTGGCAACCATGACGAAAGCTTCGGAGTGGATCGCAGCGGCGCCAAGTTCTACTTGGAGCTGCCGGAAACCGCAGTGAACCGGGCCGTTGAGGCAGCGACCGGTGCTGGTTACGTGTTGACGGCACCTCTGGGTTCCGGCCTGGTACGAATGGAATTCCACGGCGAAGTCTCGGTTGTGATGAACGAGGAAATCCTACGGGCCACCGGAGCTGAAATGGGCTTGGTCAGCGAGGGTTCAGCACCCGTGCTGGTAGGCCTGGAGCTCGATTCGCTTTGGGGTCGGCCCATGGCATTTGCCGGCGGAACCGCCACGGCTATTCCGGTTCTCGATCTAATGGACGGTGGCAAGACGGGCGTCCAGCAATTGGTAATGAATAGCTACCAGGCTCCATTCCGACCGAACCGGGTGCGTCTCACCCGCGGAGCTGGCATCTTGATTTTGAGCCAGCACTCCTACTAAACGAGTCACGAGGCAGGATCCTTGGATCCTACAAACAACAGCGGCGCTTCCACATAT
>JARGOW010000101.1:608-9482 GCA_029212955.1 Planctomycetota bacterium
CCCCCCCCGCTGCTCATTGGTGGGCGACCACCCTTCGAGGCACGTCTTGTTTTCCGGGTGCCCGTGGGTCAAGGTGGTTCCATGAGCCATCTAATCGCATTGGACGCGGGCACGACCGGGGTGACAGCGGTCCTTTATGACACGGATCTACGACCTCAAAAGTGGGCTTACCGGGAATTCGCCCAGCACTTCCCCAGGCCCGGCTGGGTGGAGCACAAGGCGGGGGAGATTCGGGATGCGGTGGATGAGACCCTTGCGGAGTTGTTGCTCGGATTTGATGGTTCAATTCTAGGTGTCGGCATCACCAATCAGCGCGAGACGGTCTTTCCCTGCCTTCGATCTAGCGGGGAGGCCCTGGCGAATGGAATCGTTTGGCAGGACCGAAGAACGCAAACCCGTTGTGATGAGCTCGCAAAGCAGGGGCATGCGGATTGGATCCAGGAGAGGACGGGGTTGCTGCTCGATCCCTATTTCAGTGGTTCCAAAATGCAGTGGCTCATTGAAAATGTGCCCGGCGTTCGAACGGCGGTATCCGAGCGGGACCTGGTGTTTGCGACGGTCGATACCCTCATCGTGCAACACTTGGTTGGCGGGGAGCATTGGGTCACGGAACCAACCAATGCCTCCCGCACCATGTTGTTCGACCTGCAGGACATGCGGTTTGACGGGGAGCTATGTGCTCTGTTTGACGTGCCCATGGAATGCTTGGCGACGGTCAAACCCTCGGTGGGAGAGCTGGGCTTGGCCCGTCTACCCCATGGGTTTCGAGCGCCTATATTGGGCATGGCGGGGGACCAACAATCGGCGCTGTTTGGGCAGGGATGCTGGGAGTCGGGAGATAGCAAAGTGACCTACGGCACCGGTTGCTTTCTAGTGTTGAACACCGGAATGGAGCCGGTGCGATCCGCGGGTGGGTTGCTCACCACGGTGGCTTTGAATCGCAAGGGCGAGCCCTGCTTTGCCCTGGAGGGGTCCGTGTTCGCTGGCGGACTCATCATTCAATGGCTGCGCGATGGACTTGGAATTCTCGAAAGCGCCGATCGCTCGGAGTCGATGGCTCGGGAGGTTCCCGACAGCGGCGGGGTCACTCTCGTGCCCGCGTTCGCAGGTTTGGGTGCGCCCCATTGGGACCCAGGAGCTCGAGCAGCACTCATGGGCATGACCCGCGGAACGGGCAGGTCGCACATCGTGCGCGCGGCATTGGAAGCCATTGCGCTGCAATGTACGGACATCGTGGAGTTGTTCCGCTCGGAAACCGGGCTAGCGTTGGATCGGTTGCGTGTGGATGGGGGCGCCGCCCTCAATGGCTTGTTGATGCAAATGCAGTCGGACCTGGCCGGGGCGGAAGTGATCAGGGCGGCCGACATCGAATCCACCGCCCGGGGTGCGGCAGCCCTTGCGGGTCTGGGGGCCGGGGTCTGGAATCGAATTCAGGACGCTTCCGCATTCTCCGACGAAGGGGCCAGCTTTAAGCCCGTTGGGAATGAAGAAGCGGTGCAATCGCTTCGCATGCAATGGCAAGACGCCTTGGGGCGCACAAAAACACGATAGGAATGCAGCCGCTCCCTATTCGGATGGGCCTTCCATATTCCGCCGATTCCGCTCCCGGATAGGCAGCGACTCGTGCTGGCCGGGTCGAGTTCGCCAGCGTGGCTGATACCATGCCCATTGTTCAGGGTGTTCGCGAATCCAGCCCTCGTAAACGCCATTAAGTTTCCGCAGTAGCTGGGTTCTGGCCTCTGGTTTTGGGAGCGAGGGGTCCCAGCGAAGTGCGCGCTCACATTGCAGCGTGTAGCGTTCCGGATTCTCTTTCGTGCGCACACATCGAACCGGAACGATGGGAGCCCCGGAGGTCCTCGTCAAGGCTGCTGGAGCCGTCATGGTGAGAGCCGGTTCACCGAAGAATGGCAGGAATTCGCCGTCCAAGCGTTTGACCTCCAAATCGCAAACCAACCCAAGTACTTGACCGTTTCGGAGGAGGCGTACGAGATCTTTGGGGTTGGAGTCCTGGGGGAGGGTCTGGACCCCGGACCGGGTTCGCATTTTCACAATCCATTCCGCCGAGGGATCACGTTCGCGGAAGCGACCCACGACGGCACCTTGCATGCCAAGTTGCACCAAGGCAGGTGCGATCAACTCCCAATTGCCCAGGTGTGCGGTGGCCAGAATAACGCCTTTGCCCTGGCGAAGTGCGGAGTGCAAATGCTCGATCGAATCATGCACATGCACGTTTTGCTGCAGCCAAGAAAGCCGCCGCTTCTCACTGGCTTTGGAAAGCAAGCTGACCTCTGAAATGAGGCGGGCGGTGTGATGGAACACCCCGCGCAGGCACTCTCGATGTTGCTCTGCGGACCAATCCTCGCCAAATGCCAGGTCTAGATTTCGTGCCGCTATTTTTCCTGGACGTGATCGCCGGGCCAGGAATGAGGGTCCTTGCAGCAGGCGCGTTGCAAGAAAAGGCGGGAGCACACCGAGCACAAACGCCGAGGTGGAGAACAGCTTGGCGCGCAGGGAGCGCTTGGCCGCGCGCAGGGGAAGCCTTGACGGTTGGATGGGGGAATCAGCGGCCACGGAGCGTCTCCCCCAAAGCCTTCGCTTGTTGCTGTGTGCCGCCGAATTCCCCCACGAAGGCCCGGATGAAATCGGAATCAAACGTGGGGACCCATTGCGGAAAGTTCGGGGTATTCCAATGGGTTGCTGGCAGGTCCGGCAGGTCCGTTTTGGCGGGATTGATACAAATGGCTCCGGAGTCCTCGGTCCAAAAGTTCTCGACAGCAAGTGACCCGATAGGGAGGCCTCGGTCGTGCAGTTTGCCCAGAAGCCGGGCGAGGCTCGTGGGGTGCGAAGCGGCTGCAATGCCCGAAACCCCAGGCGCGTGCAGTGCTTCGATGGCGCACTCGGGCGAGAGTTCGAGGCGTTTGGCCTGGAGGCTAGGAATGCGATGCTCGTGGAATCGAGCGAAGGTCAACCATGTGGTCTTGGCAGTACCTGTATCAGGGAAGGCAATCCTGGTGCCTTCGCCGTCGGGAGGCGAAAGCCGGTGTATGTGGGAACCTTCCACCTGGGTGGATCCACTGGTCCGCAGCCAGCGCTTGATCCGGGCCTTGGCCTCATCGTGGCGCCAAAGGCGTGCATCCTCTTCGATTCGTTGGCGCTCTTGCTCGGAGTTCGGAGGGGGAGCCGGCCCATCGGCTTTGCGGTAGGCCGCGGCGATTTGCGCCCGGAAGAGGGGCGTGGAAATCTCGCGCAATTGCCCGCAAAGTCGAACCCACCGCTGCCGCCCGGGGAGGGCTCGCGAGGAAAACAAGGGTTGGGGCGTTGGATCGATCAACCAGGGACCGTCCTGAGAATCGATCAGTAGATTGCCCGGATGGGGGTCCCCGTGATGGGCGCCAGACCGGTCCAGCTTGGCCAGCAATTGCCCGACCGCCATCGCGACGCCACGGGTGCGCCCCGGGTCGGCGCGCTCTTGGGTGAGGAAATCGGGAAGGGTGCGAGCCCCCCGAATGCCTTCCATGACGAGCTCCCAATGGCCGGCCCGATGGCGAACGGACACGGGGGTTGGAGCTGGAAGGCCCAGGGCTTTCCAACGGCGAAGCCCGTGGGCTTCCCTGTGGGCTCGCAATCCGTCGCGTAGTCCCTGGCCGAATCCCGGCGCGTGGAATCGCTTGACCACCAGGCACTCCCCGTCTGGTTTACTTTCCAACTCGCGGTACACGGTCCGTTTTGGCCGACTTTTGAGGATGTTGGTGATGGACCGCTTCTGCACGCCAGTATCGTATCCGCCAGGGGAGTAGATGGCAGGCGCTGCCCGGTGGCAATCCGCTCGATTAGCCTGGATAATCACCCCAGCCCCATGTGCACCTCCTCTCCGAACCGATTCTGCCTTCTCGACCGGCATGCCCCCGGCTGGAGGACCGCCCGTTAGGCCCATGAAACGCCGTCACCTCCCTTTCATGGGGCGCATGGATCGCTATGTGCTCTCGCACTTTGTCGGTTCCTATGCGACCGCGCTCTTCCTGCTGTTGGGGTTGTTCCTGATCATGGATATGGCGTCCAACCTGGACAATTACTTGGAAGTGGGGGAGGATGGAACGGCGCCAAGTACGACCTTGTTGGTGCAGTTCTACCTGCTCAAGCTTCCGTTCTTGTTTCTCGAGGTGGCCCCGTTCATCACCCTTTTGGCGGGAATGTTCACGGTCAATCGATTGCTGAAGAAGAACGTCCTTTCCGCTGGAGTCTCCGTGCACCGCTTGCTTGTGCCCATCTTCTTCTGCGGGTTCGTGTTGGCAGGAAGCATGTTCTTCCTGCGGGAAATCGCCGTGTCGACCCTGGCGAACAAGCGGGATGCGGCACTGTACCAGCTCGAGGAGCGCCACCCAGACCGGGTGTTGGAGGACGTGAGCGTACACGACCTATCTGGTTCCACCCTGTTCTTGGACGCCATCTATCCGGACACAGGTACCTTCCGGGTGGTCGGGCTATCCGCCGTGATTTACAAGGGCGATGTGACGATCAATATCCTGGCGGAACGAGCCCATTGGGACCGGGAGGCAGGGTTGCTGCGCCTGGAGAACGGCCAACGAACCATCGTGGGCGAGACCAGAGTTACCACCGACATCGAAGTGTTGGAAGGCTTCGATTTCACCCCGGAGTTGGCCCTGACGTATGTTCGCTCCAGGGTCCCGTTGGATCTTTCCTTTTCCGAGGTTCAAGAGTTGATGAGCCGGGAGCCGGAAGATTCCGCCTTCAATACGCTCTGGCACTACCTGCTCACCTTCCCTTTGGCCAATGTGGTTCTGCTATTGGTGGGGCTACCTGTGCTCTTTCAATACGAAAGGGGTCGCGGAACCGAGCGCATGGCGCTCGGCGGGTTGTTTTGCATCTTTTACTTCGCCATCGACTTCGTATTCCGGCGCCTCGGCCTGGATGGGGGTTTGTCCCCGATTTTGGCGGGTTGGCTGCCAATTTTGATCGTGGGGAGTTTGGGCGTGGCTCTCACCGACAGTATCCGGACCTAGGTATAAGTGGCCGGGCCACCCTATTTCCGGGGCCGGGACACAGGGGGATCCAAGGGGCCTGTCCCAATTGTCCCGCCCGGGAATGGGCTCCATGCAATGCACACGGGGTGTCTCAGTGCTCCAGGGCCCGCTGGAAGACCGGATTTTGGGGGGATTTTGGCCTAGTCGGAGAGAAGCGATTGCATCCCCCCGTTCTTGCGGGGAAGATTGCGGGTCCAGGTTCGTCCCTGGACCCAACGCTATGGCCAAACCCCAATCTTTCATGCCCCAGTGGCTCCCCTGCGCCGGATTGGCGCTGCTAGCCGCCTGTGTGGCCCCTTCCGAGCCTGAGACCGACCCTATCGAGGTCGTCAACCAATTGGTGCGCCACGGCCACTATGCAGAGGCTGTGGAAGCTGCCGTCCGGCTCCGCAAGGAGGATCCGGTCAAGGTGGAATACGAGCTCTTGCACCAGGCCACCTCCGTAGCTCACCTGCTGGATCGAGGGCGTCAGGCGACCTTGGCGGATCAAGACTACCTGGCCTTGAGTTTGTTCATGGAGGCCGATGACATCGATTCCGGCCAACCGGTCGTTCATGCATGGATTGAAAAGACCAAATTGAAACTCGCCACGGAGCTGACGAACGAGGCCACGGAACTTGCCAGCAACGACTCCTACCAGGAAGCTTGGCGGAACTACACCAAGGCCTTGGAGTTCGTCCCCAGCTTCGCCCCGGCCCATGACGGTTTGGCGAGCATGGACGAGAAAATGGCCTACCGCCAGGAGTTGGCGGCGGAGTACTACGACCAGGGCGTCAAGGGTTTGGTGGAGGAGGAATTCGCCATCGCTGCCAGCCGCTTTGGTTATGTGCGCAAGTACCGCGAGGAGGATGCCAGGCTACTGCGCCGGGTGGGCCAGGTGGACCAGGCACGCTCGATAGAGCATCAGGAATCCGCCGCTTTGCTTGAGGGTGAAGGGCTCTTCTACGCGGCACGTTCCGAATACAGCCAAGCCCTGCGCCAGAACTCCAGCAACGAGTTGGCCCGTGAAGGCTTGGCCCGAGCCACCTTGGAAGCAGAGGTTTCCCAGCTCATCGACAAGGGCGAGTCCGCTCTCATGCGCGGCGAATACTCCAAGGCCCGCACCGTGCTTGAGGAGGCCGCCGCACTGACCAACTCCCAAGGGGAAACTATCACTGGCGCCCTGGATTTGGTCGAGGCCGCCCGTATCGAGTCGTTGTACCGGGCCGCCCGCCGGCGGGAAGATGATCGGCGCTACCCCGATGCACTCCAGGCCTATGGAGACTTGCTTGTGCAAGCGCCTAAGCATGGAGATGTGGAAGCCAGAATGACGGATCTGCGGGGTCGCGTGGCAAAAACGGAAGAGCTCTACCTATCTTTGCAGGGCATGCGGGATGAACCAGAAGCCCTGCGGATTTTGGCTGAAATCGACGTGCTATGGCCGGACTATCGGGACGTACCCGAGCGCATTGAAGGCCTGGAGCGAAGGGGAATCAAGGCCGCAAAGAAAACGCCTTAAGTCCAGCATGGAAAGCGAACAAGGCGACGGCCCCCCCAGGGGTCGTCGCTTTTTTCGTGGGGGACGATTCCACGGAAGGCCGGAAGGATATGGTCGGGGCAGGTATCAGGTCCCCGTGAGCCAGCGATAAACCCGTGCGGAATCGAGGGAATCCATGGATCGGGTTTCCAGATCCTGCAGGCAATGGTTTGGTGCGGTGGTGGGCCAGGGACCCGTCCGTTCGGGATGGGTAGGCCCGGCGAGCAAATCTACGGGCAATCCCACGGCACTCGCCATGTGGCTGGGACCGGAGTCGGTGGCCAGCATGCGCATGCGGCGATTGGCCGCGGCCTTGAGTAGGCCGGCCAATGGACGCAAGCCCCGCTGGCCTACCAGGTGCTTCACCCTGTCCTGGGATTTCAATTCCGCCGCGAGGGCTACACCTGCGTCTTGTTCTGAAGGACCGGACAGGCACAGGATCTGTTCACCCTTCGCGGCCAGCGAAGCGGCAAGCTCGGCGTAGCAGTGCATCGGCCAAGACCGGGGATCCCCCGGTGCGGACAGGTGCAGGATCCGGGCGGGACCCGAATCGGGAAGCAAGGATTGCAATTGCTGCTGACCCTGCCGCAATTCGTTTGCGGTGAGGGGCAGGTCCCAGCGAAGGGGAGCGGTGGATCCAATCGCTTGGCACAGGGAATCCATGCGGTGCATGGCATGGACTCCACCGGCGGGTGAGGCGAACCTGTTGGCGAGCCAGGAGGCGGAGGCCTCACGCCAATCCGATTTTGCATTGGCCAGCCGGATGGGGGCTCCGCTCAGCCGTGCGACCGCGGCGCTCTTCCAATTGCCTTGGGCATTGATGGCGCAATCAAAACGGAGCTCCTTGAGGCGCAGTCGAAGTTGCTTCCAGCCCTTGAGACCATGGTGTCTGTGGTAGGGAATCACGCCGTGTAGGCCGGGGAGGTTGTCCAAGAAGCCTGCAAACTCCGGCTGAATGGCCCACCAAACCTCCGCATCCGGGTGGTGGTCCCGGAGCGCGTGAAACACCGGGAGCGCATGCAGGGCGTCACCCATATGGGAAAGGCGCACGAGCAGAATGCGGGCGGGTCGATCGGTGGGAAGGGCGAGCACGGTTGGTGTGGAGATCCAGGTGGCTGATGCGGGAAGAATTGATTCCGGCTACTCCATTGGGGCGGGTACCCCATCCTGCCGGGAAGGGTAAGATGGGAGCGCATGATACGCGGTATTTCAACGAAATGGATGCTCGGAGTGCTTCTGTGCCTGGCATTGCCTCTCATGGGGTTCGCATGGTTTGCGCGGGCCGGAGTGACGGCCAAGCGAGCGGATGAGGTGGTGCGCTTCTATCTGCGGGGAAATGCGGCTGACCTGTCGAATCGCCTACAGGCGGACCTCTTGAAGCGCCAGCAGGACGTGGCTGTGCTAGCGTCGATCCCGACGATCAACTGGTTCGTGGCCAACCACGCGGGCCAAGACCGGGGCCTGTTCCGGCAGCAGGTAGAGCGGGTCCTCGATGGAATGGTCTCCGCCAGTGGCATCTACACGCGGGTTTTTGCCCTGGATTTAGCGGGGGATGTGGTCGCGTGGAATACCGAATCCATGGACGGGAAAAAACTCTCACAGGATCAAATCGAAGTGGGGGATAGTCTCTTTTACGGCGACGAGACGTGGTTCAAAGACTGCATCACGAACGGCTTTGCTGTGATCGATTCCCACCGCCCTGGGTTTGTCTCGCCGGATGAAGACGGGTCGGGGATTTTTCACGTGGGCTTCGCGGCTTCGATCGATCCCGAGGAGGCCGGCATGGCGAGCCCGGGGGTTGTGGTGGCCTTCATGGATTGGAGCCATGTGCAAAACATGGTCGACCAATACGGTGTGAGGAGGTTGAGCGAAGGCGGAACAGAGAAGAAGCACGACATGTACGCCAGCTCCTACGCATGGATTTGGGGGCCGGACGCGGACACGATTCTGGCGCACAAAAACACCAGCTTGTACGGCCAACGGGTCAGCCAATTGGAGGGTGCAAGCCTGGAGCCCCTGGTGGATGCCGCGCGTGCAAACGAGGCGGGCATGTATCCCGAGTACAGCTTTCAAGGGATCAAGAAAAAGGCGGCATTTCACCGCATGGACGACCCTCTCGGTCTGAACTGGGTGATTGGTGTCGGCGTGAATGACAAGGACATCTATCGTCCCGTGCGGGAGCAGGATGCGCTCTTGATGTGGGCTTCCTTGTTTTCCCTGGCCTTGGGTGGTGCGCTCGCGTGGTGGCTCGCCCAGCGCATGACGCGACCGGTACTCGAGCTCAAGCATCAGGCGGAGCAGGTGGCCGCGGGTGAT
>JARGOW010000102.1:0-6843 GCA_029212955.1 Planctomycetota bacterium
AGATGCCAGCAGCGGACATGGCGCGCTGGATATCGGCCCAGCAATCGCGCTTTTTGGCCGGTTCCTGGAGCAGCTCGGACGGGGCGAAGGTGGGCACGATATGCCGCCCGAGACGGTCGTATGTGGCGTTTCGAATTTCCGCGAGGGGAGATTTTGTGCCCAGAAGAAAATTGGCGGGGCCCTGTCCGAGGGGGATCAACACCGCGGGGGAGCCCAATTCCAATTGGCGCTGGAACCAGGGGGCGCACAGGCTGATCTCCTGGTCGGTGGGAGTTCGGCCCCCAGGGGTGGGGCATTTGACCAGGTGGGTGATGGTGACGCGTCCACGGTCCAGGCCCATCCCCTTTTCGATGATGTCGGTCAAAAGTTGGCCTGGGGCCCCCGAGAAGGGGATTCCAGAGCGATTGTCGTCGGGGCTGGGGGATTCGCCCAGGAAGAGGATGTGCCCGGGTTTCGGGGCCCCTTCGCTGAAAACGGGGTTCTCGCGGCCCTGGTGGAGGGAGCATGCCTGGCATGCGGCGGCTTCCTGGCCGAGTTGCTCCATATTGGGGCACGCGGCGGCCCTGGCGGCCTGGGAAGCGGGGGTGGCCGCCGCGGGCGCCGCGGGCGGCGCTTCGGGTGGGGCCTCGATGTTCGCCGGTTGGATCGCCTGGGGGGGTGTATCGATTTGAGACTGCGCTGGGGCGCCGGGGGGCATGCGGCGTGCTCCCAGGCGGCCGCGCCGCTGCACGGTTTTTTGCAGGCCCAGGGCCAGGGCGGCCAATTCGTCGTGGGCGTCGCTCATGCGGGCGATCCCTGGGCCGTGGGTTGGCCGATGGGGGTGCCGTTCAAGACAACCTTATAGGAGCGCTTTTCTGGGGTGGAGTCGAGGGCTTCCTTTTCTTCCACGGAAACGCGCACGCGCAGGCACGGGGGCGGGGGGCCTTCGATCAAGCTCGGATCCACTTGGATGCGTTGGTAGCGTCCGGAAAGGCCCGAAAAGCCCTCCATGATGACGGTCTCTTCCACCCCTTCCAGGCTGCGGGCGTACATCTCCGACGACTGGCTGGCCCATTCGGAGAGGCGCATGCGGCGATCGCGCACCTGTTCGGGCTGGACAGCATTCCCCATGGTGGCTGCTGGGGTGCCGGCGCGGGCGGAGAAGGGGAAGATGTGCATGCGGCAGAAACCAGCTTGGCGGGAGGTTTCGAGGGTCTCCAGGAAATGGGCTTCGGTTTCGCCGGGGAAGCCCACGAGAACGTCCGCGGACAGGGCTGGGCGGTCCAAGCGTCCGCGAATGCGGTCACAGGCGGCCAGGTATTGGTCCGTGTCGTACCAGCGGTTCATGGCCACCAGGATGTCGTTGGATCCCGACTGCAGGGGCAGGTGCAGGTGGGGTGCGATGCGCTCCGGGTGGCCGGCCATCAGATCCAATGTGCGGTCGCAGACCTCGGTGGCCTCGATGGAGGAAAGGCGCACGCGGAAGTCGAGGGGTGCCCCATCCTCGGCCCGGAGTTCCAGGTCGACCAGGGCTTGCAGCAGGTCGGGCAGGGCCAACCCCAGGTCCCGTCCCCAATGTCCGATGTGAATGCCGCACAGCACGATCTCCACATGGCCGGCACGTACCAGTCGTTCGACCTCGGCTTGCAATTCGGGGGCCGGGCGGCTCTGGCTGCGGCCCCGGACGCCGGGGATGATGCAGAAGGAGCAGGCCTGGTCGCAGCCATCTTGGATTTTTAGAAACGCCCGAGTATGGCCTTGAAACTGGGTAATACCGGCTGGAATGCCCAGTTCCTCGGGACTGACTTCGTGGCCCAATTCCCGCAGGAAATTGACAGGGCGTTTGGCTTCCCCGTTGCCCAGGACCCAGCGCACGCCGGGTAGCTCGCGCAGGATTTCCGGTTCGTTTTCTGCCAGGCACCCGGTCACGCAAACCTGTGTTTCCGGCTGCTCCCGGTGGACCCTGCGGATGAGTTGGCGAGCCTTTCGGCCGGCCTCGGCGGTGACGGTGCAGGTGTTCACCACGAGTAGATCGCAGTTTTCCTTTTGTTCGGCAAGGCCCCGGCGGAGCAGGGCTTCCCGGAGGACCTGGGTGTCATATTGGTTGGCCTTGCAGCCAAACGTTACGAAGCGGACTGATTTCACGGGGGCAGTTTACTGGGAAGGGACCCTGGGGACGGGTGGAAATCGAGGGATTGGGTTGCCGGGCTGCTTTGGTATTCTACCCATCGAATGCGAACCTACAATTCCTCGCCCCGAACCATGTCGGACCTGCGCGCCCTATCCCTTCCTTTGATCTGTGCCCTTGGGTTGATCGGCGTGACGGCTTGTTCCGACACGGAAACGCCCGTGGATCCGGGGGTGGGAGGGGCCGAGTTTCCGATCACCCTCACCGAACGCAGTCAGGATCCCAGGGTGGAGTCCTTGCGCAGGGCCCTGGCCGACGGTTGGCAGGACGTGGCCGCCGAGTTGTATGCGGACCTGAAGGATTTGCCGGAGCTAGGCGTGGAGTCGGACCTGCTGGGTGCGCGCTTGGCAGCCATGGCGGGGGATGCGATCGAAAGCACGCGCCTGCTCGAAGCGGCGAAATTGAAGGAGCCCAAGGACGCCCGGGTCTGGGCCACGGCGGCCGAGCTGGCCATGGAAGCCGGGCGTGCGGATACGGCATTGGATGAATGGAAGAAAGGGCGTGCGGCCTGCGGTTTGACCCCGGAGATTCTGCGCGCCGAAGGCATCCTGGCCATTTTCCAGAATGGGGTCGGTCAGGGACGGCGGGGTGTGGCCCTGTTGGAAAAGGCCGTCCTGCTGGATCCTGAGTTGCCCTTCTTGGAATGGCCCCTTTCCGAGGCCCATCGCCTGTTCGCCCAGGAGTTGGCGGGGGCGAAGACCGAGCTTGCGATCGAGCATTGCGAAAAGGCCGTAGCGCTGAGTGCGGACAATCTGGAAGCCCAGGAGCTTCTGGGGGATCTGTACATGACCGCGGGCCGCTGGGGCGATGGCATTCAGATCTTCGAGGGCCTGGTTGCCGAGGGCCGGCCCCTGGAGGCCAAGGTCGCGCTGTTTAGCAAGCAGGCGGGCGTGGTTGCCCTTCAGAAAGGGAACCGGGATTTGGCGGTGGATTACTTCGACCGGGCCCGGGAGCTCGGTTTGACCGACGAGGAGCTTGGATCGGGCGCCACCGTGTTGCGCGAGGAGGGTCGACGGCGCCTGGAATCGGCCAAGGAAGCCATGGCCGCCAAGGAAATGGAAACCGTTTGGGACCTTTTGGACCAGGCCAATCGCTATTGGCCCGAGTCGGTCGAAGTACGCGAGGCCTGCGCGGAGGCCTTCGTACGCAAGGGCCTGACCGCCTTTTCGGAGGATCGTTTGGAGGACGCCCTGGTGGAATTCGAAAACGCTCTGGGTTGGGATTCGGAGTCGATCATGGCCCGGCACCTTCTGGGCAATGCCCACATGGAATTGGGACAATACGCTGAGGCCGCCAAGGCCTGGCATCTGGTGGTGGATACGGCCCGGCTCAACGGGTTGATCTTGCCCGATCCCGTGCACCTGTCCCTGGCCCGGGCTTTGGCCTTGGACGAGAAAGCGGCGGAAGCCCGACAGGTGCTCAACGAATACCTGGAGTTTGAGCCTCGAGGTCCCTTCGAGGATGAGACCCGCGAGCTTCTGGCGGTCCTGGCGGGTCAATAATCCCCGGGCGATCCCAAAGTTAGTCCTGACAGGGGACGCTAGCGAAGAGCGCGCTTGATTCGGGCCAGGCCGCTTTCTACGGTTCGAAATGCTCGTGGTGGTCGGGGTCTGTCCCCGGAGAGCGGCCGTGGGGGTCGTTCGGTGTCCAGGAGCATCGATTGAACGAATCCACGGGAGGTGGATCCATGGCGAGACGTCGCGGAAACATGCTGGAGGCCTTTCAGGTCTCCCGCGAAAAGAGTTTGCAGGCCCAACGGGCCGCCGAGAAGGCCGTGCAGCGAGAGGGCGAGGGGTTGCCCAATGATTCCGTGGCCCAGCGCCTTCAGCGCAAGGTCAAGGGGCTGACAGGCCCTGCGGGGTCCATCGCGGAAGCGCCGGCCCCCGTAAAAACGAAAGGCCTGCTCGATTTAGCCCAGGATTCGGCTGCGGCCACCAAGGCCCGGTCCGCCAGGCCGGTGGTGGACTTCCCCGAACCCGGAGCCGCTGCCGCGAAAAAGGAGTTGGATCGCAGCATTACCCTGGCCATGGGGCCGGTGGGGCTGTTTGTCTCGGCCTTGGCTCTTATCACGATCTCCTTCTGGGGTGGCTATCGCATCGGGGAACGCCATGGCTCTGCCGGCGTGACCGATGATGGCACCGCTGGGGTGCAGCAAGCGGCCTGGATGGACCTTTCAGCGGTTCCCCAGGACCTGCCGGACCCCGGTGCGGTTCCCGATCTGGGGCCCCAAGCCGTGGCCGGGGCGGAAACCCTGGCCGATGGCACCTACAACGCTGCCGATCTGGCTTTTGAGGATCCGAGCAATCACTTCACCCTGGTTGTGGATCAGCACAGCAACAACGATGTGGGTTGGGATCGGGCCTTGGCCAGCTACCAATACCTGCGTTCTGAGGGCTTTCCGGCCATCTACCCCCGGGAACGGGGTGCGGTGGTGTACTTGCTCGTGGGAGCTGCCCCCGATGGGCAAGCCCTGGAGGCATTGCTCAAGGAAGTACACTCCTTGGCGTACCCAGGCAGCACGAGCCGCACCTTCAGCTCGGCCTTTCAGGAGAAAATCGAGAATTTCTTCTAGGGGCTAGGCCTTCCCTCCTGGCTTCCCGGCGCTAAACTATCGCGCTTCCAGACGGCTCCGGATGTTTTTCGGGGCCCCTTCCACATCCAGGCCGCCGGCTTGGACCGATCGTTCCAAAGTCTTCGTAAGCTCCAAGAGTTTCCCAGCACCATGTCCATCCATCCCAGCCTCAAAGGCATTGACACCCTGGTGGGTGAGCGCAGCGTCTTTACCCGTAAAGAGCGTCTTCAGCAACTTCTGAAAGAAGGCAAAGTCGCCGCTGACGGTTCCGTCTACGGTCTTCCCAAGGTCCGCACCAAGTTCAAGGTGAAGGCCAAGAAGAAGGCCAAGAAGGACGACGAAGACGAGAAGAAGTAGGATCCTTGCGCGCCCGATTCCTTCGGGCGAGCCGCTTGGGGATTGCAGCCGCTTGGCGTGCGCAATACGGGGTTTTCCCCGTGGAAGAGACTCGCAGCGAAGCACAAATTGCAGCGCGAGGATTGCGCGAAGCTCCCATTATGGAAGTTTTCGCGTCGATTCAGGGGGAAGGATTGTACGTGGGGCAGCCGCAGGTTTTTTTACGCCTGGCCGGTTGCCCTTTGCGTTGTACCTGGTGTGACACGCCCGGGTCCTGGAAGCTTCGAGACGGGGCAACGGCCCGCATCATGACGCCGGACTGACCCATGCGGGAGGAGGGTTGGGCCACGCCGCAGGCATTGACATACATCGGAGCCGTGGAACCACGGGAGCCCCGCCCGGTCAGTATCACCGGGGGCGAACCGCTGCTCTGGCCCGATTTCATTCTGGCCTTGGCCACCATGGTGGGGGAGCGACCCTTGCACCTGGAGACCGCGGGGGCCCACCCCGGGGCCCTGGCCCGCGTGGCCGACGTGTTTGACCATATCAGTTTGGACCTCAAACTTCCCGGGGACATGGGCGAGCCGGTCCCCCTGGATGGTTTGCCCGAATCTCCAGAGCACGCCCGCGAAAATGTACCTGGCGAGGCTTCGGAGTGGCGCGAAGCGCGCCGCGCCTGCCTCTCCGTGATCGCCGAACGCGACGCCTGCGCCAAGGTTGTGGTGGCGGCGGGCCACCAGGTACACGACTACGCACCCCTCTTCGAGGATCTGGCCAACCTGGCCCCCGAAGTTCCCCTCTACATCCAGCCGGCCACTCCCATGGGTGGGGCCGAAGCCCCTTCCCCGGAATTCCTCGAGGACCTCTTGGAGGATGCCCGGGATCTGGGTCTCAACGTGCGTGTGGTTCCCCAGGTCCACCGCTTCATGGGCATCGCCTGATTACGCCCCATTTCCTATCACCGAGCTGCTAACGCCTGGAGAAGCCCCCCGCTTCCCTGATTTTGCTAGCCTTGGCCGTCGCCTTTCCACGACCCCCCGGGATCGGAAGCGCAACAAGCAACCCCTGCTGCGGAGAATGAATCCGCGAAGTTTCATGTCAACGACCGCGTCCAAAACCATGCCCCGCATCGCAATCGTGGGGCGCCCCAACGTGGGCAAGTCCACCCTGCTCAACCGCATGTGCGGAAGTCGAGTTGCGATTGTCGAGCCGACCGCCGGCGTGACCCGGGATCGCATCTCCGTGCCCGTGCGTTTGCCCTCGGACGACGGACCCCGCTGGGTCGAGGTGATCGACACGGGCGGCGTGGGCATTGTGGACCGGGACGACCTGGGTCCCCACGTGGAAGGCCAGGTGAGCACGGCTTTGGTCGCTGCCGACCTGGTTCTCTTTGTGGTGGACGTGCGCGATGGCATCACACCCCTGGACCGTGAGGTGGCAGGCATGCTGCGCGGCCGGGATGTGCCCGTTCTATTGGTGGTGAACAAAGAGGAGGGTTTGGCCTTGGAGTGGGACGTGGACGTGTTCTACCAGCTCGGCATCGGGGAGCAGCTCTTTGGCATCAGTGCCCAAAACGGATTGGGCTTGGGTCCCCTGTATGAATGCATTTTGGAGCACCTGCCCGGAGCCCTACCCGAGCGGCCAGAGGAGCGGGACTCCATGAAGCTCGCCGTGGTGGGCCGGCGCAATGCGGGCAAGTCTACCCTGATCAATCACTGGGCACGGGAGGAGCGCATGATCGTCTCCGAGGTCCCGGGCACCACGCGGG
>JARGOW010000102.1:6853-9443 GCA_029212955.1 Planctomycetota bacterium
GGGATGCGGTGGATGTGTTGTTCGAACGTGGCGGCGAGAGCTTCATCGCCATCGACAGTGCGGGCTTGCGCAAGCCGAGCAAGGTGGCGGATGCCATCGAGTTCTTCTCGGAGGCACGCAGCCGCAAGACCGTGCGCCGGGCGGATGTGGTGATCCTCATGTTCGACGTGACCGAGAAGATTTCGTCCATCGAAAAGCGTCTGGCGCGCTACGTGGTGGACCACCACAAGCCGGTCATCCTGGCGGCCAACAAGTGGGACCTGATCGAGAACGACCTGACGCCCGACGATTTCCGGGACTATTTGGACAAGCAATTGCCCGGGCTGTTCTTTGCACCCATCCTGTTCCTTTCCGCCAAGGAGGGGGAGAGGGCCGACACCCTGCTGTCCCTGGCCAAGGAGTTGGTTGGGCAGGCCGCCCAGCGCGTTCCCACCGCCCAGCTCAACCAGACCCTCAAGAAAGCACTGGAGGCGCGCAACCCGTCGTCCAAGGGATACCGGGTCCGCCTGCGCTACGCCACCCAGGCGGAGACCACGCCCCCGACTTTCGTACTCTTTGTGAATGACAAGAAACTGATCGGGAAGGACTACCTAAGGTACCTGGTCAATCGCATCCGCGAAGACTTGCCCTTCGCCGAGGTGCCCGTACGCATCGTTCTGAGGGATTCGAAGGATGACTTCGAACCCAGAATTCGGTCCTAAAACCCAACTCCAAACCCATGAAATCGACCCACGCGCTGCTCACAGTTCTCCTTCTAGCGTTCGGATTTTCCTCGTGCAATTTGTTCCGGGCGCACCACCCGGAGCAGTGGCAGAAGACGACGATCATGACGCCGAACCAGAAAGTGCTCTTCGAGGGCCTTGTTCTGGCCCTGCGCAAGGAAGACTTCAAAGTGGGGTCCGGGGCCGATGCGGGCGCCCACCGGGTGGTCAGCGGTTGGCGCAACCACGCTTCGCCGTTCAAAGGGCGCAGTTACCGGGAGCGGGCCATCGTGCTTTACGAACCCCAGGAGGATGGCGGATTCCTGGTGCGTGTGCGCGTGGAACGCGAGTTGAACCAATCGATTCGCCCCCTGTTGCCGGGCAGCGCGAAATGGGAGCGGGCCCCCGACCAGCCCGAGGTCTCCAAGCGCATCCTGCAGTACGTGCACTCGTACCTCGGTGGCGAATGGGCACCGATCGAAGTCGCCGAATGAGTCCTGCACCCGGTGGAGTGTGAAAAAACGAGGCACCCCCAATTTGGGGGTTCCTTTGTTTAAGGGCCACGGGGCGGCCGCGCCAAACTAGGACCGTATTCTCAACGGCATGCCTCCATTTCCCGGGGAGGCGGGGCCGATGCAAGGGGCAAGAACAGTTCGGTCGCATCGCTGCATTGGTAATCCGACTGTTCCAAACCTGTCCAGTTGTTGTCCAATCCAGCTTCCAAGAGAAGGGTGCATTTGAAGATCGCTTTGGTTACCCCCGGATTCAATCCGGGCCATTTTGGTGTGGTGCAAACCGTGGTGGAAGCCCACGCCCGGGCCTTGGCCGCCCGGGGGCACGAGGTCCGTATCGTGACCGATGGTTTGGAGCCCGAAGCCGGGGACCCCTGGCACAACGAAATCATGGCCGGCTTGGACGTTCGTCGCCTGGACTTGAGTCTGGGACGCCAAACGGATTCTGGTCCCTGGGTGGAGGCCGTGGGAGACGTGGACGTTTGCCACGTGCAGCACACCAATGACCTGCCCCTGGATTTGGTCCGCACGTTGGCACGTCGCCTACCCGTTGCGATGACCCAATTCGATTTCTTTCCCTCCTGTGCGAGCTACTTCGCCCAGCCCGGTGTGGAACGCGGGGATTGCACCGATTCCTGCAACTTGGATCACTGGCGCGAAGGGTCCATCGCAGGCGCCGTGGGCGCCCCGGAGCGCATGTCGAACCGGGACGAGGCCCAGGCCGAAATCGACGCCGCCCGCCTGGTGATCTTCCCCAGCCGGACCCATCTGGTGCGCCTAGCAGATCACCTGACCTTGGATCCGGCCCACACCCGTATTCTGGCCCCGGGCCTGTGCCAAACCTTTTCCGGAACCGGTGTGCGGCCCGCTCCATGGCTCGGACAGGGACCCCTACGGGTGTTGCATTTTGGGAGACGCAGCCGCGAGCGTGGAAGCTTGGATTTGGTCCGGGCCCTGGCGCCCCTGGCCGATCGCGAGATCGAATTGGTCTGCATGGGCCCGGAAGCCCACGAGGGGGTCGATTCGGAGTTGCTCGAACTGCGAGGAAACCTACGGGTGCGCATGATGGGAAGGTTCGATGGGCGGTCCCTGCAGCGGATTGCTCGCACTTGTCACGTGGCAGCCTTCCCCAACCGGCGTCCCAGCGGATACTCTTTGGCTCTCGATGAGGCCCTCGCTATGGGGTTGCCAGTCATGGCATCCGAATGCGGGGCGGCTACGGAGCGTTTCGGTCACGGGCCTATTCAAAGTCTGCCGGCCGGGGATGTCTCCGCCTGGACCCAGGCCTTCCGGCAACTCTTGGAGAAGCCGGAGCGACTGACCCAAGCGTTCACCGCCCTGCCCGAATCCGTGACCCCGGCGGCTGAAGTAGCCGAG
>JARGOW010000103.1:0-3923 GCA_029212955.1 Planctomycetota bacterium
ACGACCGTTTGCACAACATGGAGTCTGACAAGCGCAAATCGACCCTTGAGCGTGCCAAGGTCTTGCGGGAGATCATGGAAGAGATCTACGGCAAGATGGACACCGCCACCAAGGCCCGCGTCGACGCCTTGGAGCCGGCGAAGCGCTCGAGGCTTTTGGGACAATTGGCCATCGAAGAGGCGCGCAGTCGAAGCCGCGAAGCCCGTTTGGTTTTGGAGGGTGGACCGCAGGGTTCCGATGCGAATCCTTCAGAGGAAAAAGTGTCGCGCAAGGATCGCAAAGCCATCCACGAAAAGTTCCTTAAGGACGGTCGCAGGCGCCTTGGTGAGCACGTCAAGAAGAACGGTTTGCCCAAGGGGTTTACCCAAGAGAAGTGGGATCGCTTCCTCAAGCTCGATGACCGCAGGTTTGGACACGACCTTCGTCGGTTGGGGCATAAACACCCCGAGCTTTTGAAGGTCATGGGCCCGCCTCCTGGCCGCAGGACCATGGACCCCGATATGTGGGAGCTCCACAAAGCCATGCGCTTGCCTCCGCGTGAGCACATGAAGCTTGTCGATTCCGAGGGTAGGCCTTCCCGCAAAGAAGAGGCGAAGCGGCGCCGCGCGCGCGTGATGAAGGTCCTGCACCGGCAAAAGAAGCACTCCGAAGAACGCTTGGGACAGGTAGAAGCCATGTCCGACACGGAATTCAAGGAGTGGATGCATACCCAACTAGGCCCGAGGCATGGTCCCGAGGGTCGCAGGCCTGGCCGTGGATCTGGCCGTAGGCCCGGTGGTCCGGGCGGTCCCCACCCGGGCCCCCCCGGAGCCGGTCCTCCCGGTGAACCTGGCATGGGTCCTCCTCCGGGCGATCGCCCGCCTAGAGATCGTGGAGGGCGTCCGCCCCGCGGAGTCCGTGATGGAGAGAGCCCCCGTGGTCCCGGTGTTTCACCGCACCCCGACAAGGATCGCAAGGCTCGCAAGCCCCGCAGGCCGCGTAAGGACTGATCGATACCCACTCGATTCAGCCTGCGGCTGACGCTGCGCCCCGGCCCCGAAAATAGGTTGAGGGCACCCACCGGGCCCGGTCGCCAGTGCATACTGGCCGGCCATGCTCGATTCCAGCGCCATCATTCAACCGGTTCCCATGGTCCAGCCCGAGCAGGTGCTCGGCCGGCGGGACGTGCGTGTGATCGATCTGCGCAGCCCTTCCGAATATGCGGAGGATCACCTGCCAGGTGCGGTTAACGTCCCCTTATTTGGGGACCTACAGCGCAGTATGGTGGGCTTTTTGTACCAACAGAGCTCTCCGGAAGCGGCCTTTGATCAGGGTCGGACTTTTGCCATGCAAGGGGTCCAGGAGATGGTGCAGTCCATCGGTCAAGCGGCCGAATGGCAGATTCCGCAGGGCGATTTCGCCGGGCACATCGATCGCATTTGTTCGGTGGGGATGGAGGCTCTTGAACAGGGCTTGGAACCCCATGGGCTTTCAGATTGCCCCCCTGGATCGGTCGTATTGCACTGTTGGCGGGGTGGGCTCAGGTCCCGGAGCGTGGTGAGTCTCCTGAGAGGGCTGGGACTCGATCGCGCCGTTGGTCTCAATGGCGGCTACAAGGGTTACCGGCGTGCCGTGCTGGATGGTTTGAGTGCCTGGAAAGGTCCGAAACCCATCGTCTTGCGCGGGCTGACCGGGGTCGGCAAGACCCTGGTTCTTCGGGAACTAGAGCGTCAGCGCCCCGGTTGGACTTTGGACCTGGAGGGCCTGGCAGGCCACCGGAGCTCACTTCTTGGCATGGTCGGTCTGAAGCCATGTTCCCAGAAAACCTTCGATACAAGGCTGTTTGGGGCCCTTAGCGAGGGATTGAGCCAGATTCTTGTGGTGGAAGGCGAGAGTCGCAAAGTCGGAGATGTGATCCTGCCCAAGCCCCTTTGGGAGGCCATGGCGGGCGGGGACAATCTTTGGCTCGAAGCGAGCGAAGATTATCGGGTCCAGGTTTTGATGGAGGATTACCTGGGCAAAGGCGGCGATCGCGAAGCCCTCCGCCGCCAGTTGGTGGCCCTGGCGCCGCGCTTGCCCGGAGACTTGGATCTGGTAGGCCTGTTCGATCGACGCGAGGAGCCCGAATTGGTGCGGCGGTTGCTATATCACCATTACGACCCCTTGTACCTGCATAGCGAGGGGGATCGGCGGACCCTGGCCACTTTTGACACCTCCAATGTGGAGGCCGCGGCAGCCAAAATCGCAGGCTGGATCGAAGCCCGGCTGTAGCCCCTGGCTGGGCAACTCGCCAGGCACCCTAAGCCCCCAAGAAATGGGGGGATTTTTCGCCCCCCCAAAACTCCCAAATCAAGCTCGAATCGGTGGATTGGCGAGGATCTTCGAAAGTCCGTCGGAGGGGCCGAAAAGGGCGTGCATGTAGTGGATAGCGGGACCCAATAAGGGGATAATATCGGCTGGCCAAACCACCTTGATTTCGGCCCCGTCCCAGCCCTATTCCGCATGTCGCAAACCCGTCATACATTCCACTGGCGTCCAGGAGACCCCGATGGCGATATGCAACTGCGTCTGCCCCTTTCCCGCAAACTTGAGGGGTTGTTGGATGACCGCACCTCCACGGCGGAAGAAGTCGTTCTAGAGGCCAGTGAAATCCTCTGCACCTGGCTGGGAACTCTGCCAGACAGCGATGCTTTGCAACTGGGCGCACTGCTCGGAACCGAGTTGGATCCGCTGCTAGCCGTGCACGGGTGGCGCGCACCGGTTCAGCTTTGGATGCGCACGATAGATCGCGTGGTTGGGCAATCCCCACGGTTCCAGCGGCCCCTTCGGGCGGTACTGATGGAAGAGTTGGGGTTGTGGTTGGGTGGTGTGGATGTGGCGGACTTCCAGGCCGATTGGAACGGAGAGCCCCTGGCTCCGGGCCGGCGCCTCCCCCGGCGTGCCAACTGCGCCCAGGCCCTGGTGCCCGGCATGGAAAAGCACGAGATCATCGCGATTCCGGCCTTTTCCGAAACCGTGGCCTTGGCGGTGGAGCATTTGGCCCAATCCGGATTGCAACCGAAGCTCATTCTGGGCGAGGGCGGACCTACCCTTGGCGGCCGTTTGATGGCGCGTCGATTGGAACACCTCGGCCTGGATATGCGTTTGATCTACGACGCGGGAATGCCCGAGAAGGTCGCAGAAGCGGACCGACTGTGGATGGGGACCGAGGCCATCGGCGCCGATTCGCTGTTGGCTACGATCGGAACCGGCAACGTGTTTCAGGCGGCACGCAAGAGTCAGGTGCCGTGCACCGTACTTGCCACAAGCGACAAACTTGTGCCCATGGGCGACCTAAGGTTGCCGGAGTGGGCCGAGAAAGAGACCTATTTGCTCTGGGAAGCGCCCGTTTCGGGTTTGCAGGTGGAATCCCAGTTCTATGAGCGCCTTCCTATCCAGGAAACGCTCGTTTTCGCCACCGAATTCGGCATTCAAAGTCCAGCCCAGCTGGCCATGAGTGCCCTCCGTACCGACGATCTGGCCTGATACAACTCTTCAGGCAATCATGACCGAGACGACCTCCGAACCCCGGCCCGACCGGACGCAACCCCGCGCCATTGTGCGCGAAATGCGTGAGTCCTACCTGACCTACGCCCTTTCGGTGATTCACTCCCGCGCGCTCCCTGATGTGCGCGATGGATTGAAGCCGAGTCACCGCCGTATTCTTGTCGCCATGAACGACCTGAACTTGAGCCCGCGGGCCAAGTACAGGAAGTGCGCCAAGGTTGCCGGTGACACCTCGGGCAACTACCACCCCCACGGTGAATCTGTGGTGTACCCCACGTTGGTGCGCATGGCTCAGGATTTCTCCCTGCGCTATACGCTGGTCGACGGTCAGGGAAACTTTGGCTCCATCGACGCGGACCCGCCCGCGGCCATGCGATACACCGAGGCCAAGATGACCG
>JARGOW010000103.1:3933-9176 GCA_029212955.1 Planctomycetota bacterium
TCGACCTCGACAAGGACACTGCCGACCGCAAGACCAACTACGACGAGACGCGCATGCAGCCCACCGTGCTGCCCGGCCGTTTCCCGAACCTTCTGTGCAACGGATCCGAGGGTATCGCCGTGGGAATGGCGACCTCCATGCCGCCCCATAACCTGGGGGAAGTTTGCTCCGCACTGGAGGCCTTGCTCGATGACCCGGAAACCACCGATGCGGATCTGATCAAGTTGGTGCCCGGCCCGGACTTCCCGACCGGCGGCATCATCATGGGTCGCAGCGGCATCCACCAGGCCTACACCACCGGTCGCGGCCTGATCAAAGTTCGTGGTATCTACCACGTGGAGGAGAACAAGAACCGGGTGCAGCTGGTGTTCACCGAATTGCCCTACCAGGTCAAGAAGGGCGGAAGCAACCGGGCCGCGATCATCCCCAAGGTCGCCGATGCGGTCAAAGAGGGGCGCATCACCGGAATCGCCGACATCGTCGACGAATCCAACCGGGAAGGCATCCGTCTGGTCTTCAAGCTCAAGAAGGGCGAAGACCCGGACGTGGTCGTCAACCTGTTGTGGAAGTACTCCCCGTTGCAGGTCACGGTTTCAATCAACAACCTGGCCATTTCCAAGCGTCAGCCCCGCACCCTGACCCTGCGCAAGCTGCTCGAAGCTTACATCGAGCACCGCAAGGACGTGATTCGACGCAGGACACGCTTCCTGCTCGGAAAGGCGGAAGACCGCAAGCACATCGTCGATGGCTTGTTGATCGCCCAGGAGAATATTGACCGCATCATTGCGATCATCCGTGCGTCCAAGGACCGCGAGGAAGCGAAGATTGGTCTAAGCGACGAGTTCGGATTGTCCGAGCGTCAATCCCAGGCCATCGTGGACATGCGTCTCGGCAGCCTGACCGGTCTGGAGCGCGAAAAGCTCGAGGACGAGCACGCGGCCCTGGTCGCGACGATCAAGGATCTGGAAGACATCTTGGACCGCTCCTCGCGCGTCCACGACATCATCCGCACCGACCTCCAGGAAATTCAAGAGAAGTACGGCGACAAGCGCCGCACGCAGATCTCCAACATGGAAGTCGACACGTCGATCGACATCGGTGATTTGATCAGCGAAGACCTGATGACGGTGACCTTCTCTCGGGATGGTTACGTGAAGCGCACGCCCGCCGATACCTACCGCGCCCAGGCGGCCGTGGTGTGAAGGGGTCGGACGCCAAAGAAGGCGACGTTCTCAAGTCCCTGTTCGTGGCTTCCACCCACGACTACCTGTTGTTCTTCTCGAACATGGGCCAGGTCTTCTGGAAGAAAACCTACGACCTTCCTGAGGCCGGCCGTGCCTCCAAGGGACGTGCGATCACCAATGTCTTGCGTCTGCGCGAAGGGGAGGTCATCCAAACCATCCTGCGCGTGCCGGAATTCGACGACGAAAGCACCATCGTTTTTGCGACCCGTCACGGTGTGGTCAAGAAGACCCCCCTGGAGGCCTACAGCCGCCCCAAGAAAGGCGGTATCCGGGCCATCCGACTCGAGGAAGAGGACGAGGTGATCAGCGTTTCCCTGGCGAAGCCGGGGGACACGATTGTGATCGCGTCCGAGAATGGCCGGGCCATTCGATTCGACGAAGGTGCGGCGCGTTCCATGGGTCGTACATCCCGGGGTGTGCGCGGAATCAAGTTGCGTGAGGGCGACCGCGTGGTCGGCATGATCGTGGCCGAGCCCGAGTCTTTCCTGATGACGATTTGCGAAAAGGGTCACGGAAAGCGAACGCCCATCGCGGATTACCCGATCAAAGGTCGCGGTGGCCAGGGCGTGATCAACATTCGAACGGAAGGCCGCAATGGCCCCGTGGTCGATGTGAAACTCTGCCGCGAAGAGGACGATGTCATGTACATCACCGAAAGTGGCATGCTGGTTCGCGGTCACATCACCGACGTTTCCGCCATGGGTCGAAACACCCAGGGTGTGCGCCTTGTGAATCTCAAGTCCGAGGATAGCTTGGTCGCGGTTGAAATCATCGCAGCCGCCGACTTGGAACGATTCGGTTCCGATGACGATGAATCCGATAGCGCCTCCGATGCCCTGGTTCCCGCAGCAGAAGCCAAGGCGGAAGCCGAAGCGGAAGCTCCCGCAGAACCCGAAGTCGAAGGGGAAGACGAGACCGAGGAGGACTCCGAATGAGCCAGTTCGACCAGATTCAAGCGGATGTAATCGCTGCTATGAAAGCCGGAGACACCAAGCGCAGGGACACCCTGCGCATGGTGGTTGCGGCGATCAAAAACAAAGCCATCGACAGCGGCGAAGATCGCGGTGATGTGAATGACGAAGTTGTCATGGGTGTCTTGCTCAGCGCCGTGAAGTCCCGCAAGGACAGCATGGAGCAGTACGAATCCGCAGGCCGCGAGGAACTCGCTGCCCAGGAACGTACGGAGATCGAGATCATCCAGGGCTACCTTCCCCAGCCCTTGACCGAGGAGGAAACCGAAGCGCTGGTGAAAGCCACCATCGCGGAGACCGGTGTTACCTCGAAGAAGGAATTGGGCAAAGTTATGAAAGCTATCATGGCCACCCACAAAGGTCGGGTGGAAGGAAAGCTGATTCAACGCTTCGCTGGGCAGCTCCTGGAGTAGCCACAGCGGACCAAATTGGGCAAAAAGCCAACGGAAACGGGGACTCAATCGAGTTCCCGTTTCTTTTTTGTCAACACACTTGGCCGGCACGGCAAATCCGTCTGCCTCAAGTATCCTTCGGACTTGAGCCCTGGGCACTCCCGCCCCCGGCCCCAAAAGGCCGGTCTCCAAAACAATCCCTGAGAACTACCATGTTTGCAGCCCGTATTGCCGCGATTTCCGCAGCCACCCTACTCACCGGCGCCGCCATCGCCGCGATCACTTCCGTCAACCCTTTCCAGGCCCCCTCGCTTAAGGTCGATCAGCATGAGATCGTGACCCAATCCGTGGGCGAATGGACCGGAACCATCACCATGAATGTGCCCGGTATGGAAGAGCCCATGGTCATGCCTTGCACCGAATCCATCACGGCAATTGGCGACCTTTGGACCGTTTCCCGATTCGAAAGCAACTTCGGCGGCACGAGCTTTACCGGTTCGGCCACCCTCGGCTACGACGTGGAAAAGAAGGCCTTCGTTTCGACTTGGATCGATTCCATGACCACCACGATCACCAACATGGAAGGTCAGTACGACAAGGAATCCAACAGCCTCACCAGCACGTATCAAGGCAAGAACCAGATGACAGGCATGATGGAAGATCGATTCTCCGTTTGCACCTGGGGCACCGACAACTACATCTGCAAGTTCTACACCAAGAGCGACGAGGGTGACGTTTTGGGCATGACCATTGATATGCAGCGCAAGAAGACCGTCGAAGCTTCCGCTGAGATCGAAGAAGAGACCGCAGTCGAGGTCAAGTAGGGAGGAATCCCCGCACAAAAAAAGGACCACACCGGTATATGCCGGTGTGGTCCTATTTTCGTTTCAACTCCGATCAGGGTGTGAAGGTCACGTCCCAACCATTGGTCATATTGGAAGTCTCGGTGCAGTGGGTGCCATGGTCCCGATACCAGGTCTGACAATACCAAGTGCTTCCGGACATGATGACCAGGTTGTGGGGTGACATCGTAGCCACGCCTAGAATGCCCGGGCCGTGGGTAAAGGTGCCGCTGGCCCCGGAGTACTTGATCTCCAACCGGCGGAATCCTTGGGTCGTACCATCGACACACCGCAGACCGTTGTGGATCGGAGTGTGTCCGATGGAGCCATCACCCATGAACAGCAAACCAAAGTTGTTGATAGGGAGGTCGTGAGCACCAAGGAATCGGTTGCGATCGAGCTCTGACCGGTACCCACGAGTTTGCCGCCGACTCCAGTGTTGTTCAGACACCCGACATCGACGCCGCCATTGTTGCCACAGGGGGCACTCATGGAGGTTTTGCAGTCGCAGAAGACCTTGCCGGGATCCTCACATTCGTCCGGGATGCCGTTGATGTTATCGTCGGGCGAGGAACCGTTGGAGATGTCCTTCCCGTCCTCAATGCCGGTGTTGTTGCAATCCTTGAAGGGGTCCTCGCCGCCGCCAAGCACGTCGATGGCGTCCAATTCGTCACTGGTCGCGTTCAGGCGGTCCACACTCAGACCCAAGCTCTCACCCGTGGCAAAGATGCCGGGAGGCGTGGTTCCCAAGAAACCCTGCCCGAAGGGGGCGATGAGAACGTCGCCGGGGACGATGGGGAGGCCAAGGATGCTGTCGGGAGTACCGATGATGGAGGAACCACGGCGCACGGAGAAGAGCACCAGGTCACCACCGCCAATCTGCCAATCGTACATGGCGTTGGGGCGTTGGAAGCCGGGGATGTTGTTGATCTCAACCACAGCGATGGCGTCCACATCATCCACGCCGCCAGGCATGTTGAGACCCAAACTGTCCGCCGTGGCATAGACTGAAACCTGGCCGGTCAAGGGGTCGAATACGAGGATGTCCGCACCCTCGTGACCCTGTTGCTGGGCCGAGTCCGTGTGCGCCAGAACCGCTTCCAAGGGATCGATGATGCCGCCTTGAAGTGAGAAGTAGATCTTGTCGTTCGGAAGGCTGAGGGGGGTGCCCAGGTTGAGTGCATCCAGGTTAGAACCTAGGTCGGGTAGGGTGTTGCCTGCGGGGTTCGGTTCTTTGAGGCCGAGGCCAGGGGCGAAGGCCGATCCCTGGTTGCGCCGCCCATCACCATCCATGACCTGCACGTTTTCACCGGGAGGACCGCCGGGGCCGAAGGGGCCAGGGCCTTGGAAGTGTGAAACAAAGATGTCAGCAGAGGCTTCGTTCTGGAGAGCTTCGCCGAACACCGTGCCCCAGGGAGCGATGGAGGGAGCGCCCACGGCATGCTCATCCACCGAGAAGTACAGGCCGAACCGGTAATTGGGGTTGAGCTGCAGAAGTGCGTCGCGCCCATAAGAAAGCGCGTTGATCTCGATTCCGCACGATGCTCCGGGGAGGTGTCCCTGACATGCCGAGTAGGCTTGCAAGAATGCGCCAGGCAGGAGGATACCGGGTTCTTCTAGCGGCGCGGTTGGGCTGGGGAAGGGGCCACCAACGGGGATCAGCAGGTCGGCGTCCGTGATTGCAATGCCACCCAGGGAATCGATCGCTCCAACGGTTTGTCCTTGCCAATCCACACTGAAGACCAATTCGGTTTGGGCCTGGGCATCTCCGGAGAAGAGAGCCCCAAAAGTCAG
>JARGOW010000103.1:9186-9437 GCA_029212955.1 Planctomycetota bacterium
GAAGCTAGGAGGTTCGACATGGTGCTAAGGAGAGAGAACGGACTTTCGGGGCCCATTGGGCTTCCGTTAGTACCGGAGGAAAGGTGGACCAACCCTCCGGAACATTTGGAGGGATGGGGGAAGGGATTTGTTCCCCTCTATTCTAGAAGGGGCACGGACTTTGGTCGGACAGGAGGGCTGTTTTGCAGGCCAAGGTCTCAACTCGAATCAGTGTGTAGGCGGTGGATCGCCCGGCGGAACAGCCGTTCCGC
>JARGOW010000104.1:0-1869 GCA_029212955.1 Planctomycetota bacterium
GGCCTAGGACCGCCCCGGATCCACTTTTTGCGGATTCCTGGCCCCAACGAATGCCCAAACATCGGATGGAACTTGTCCAGGAAGTGTAACCCCGCCCTCAAGGACGGTTATGCCACCGCCTGCGGGGTTCTGACCCCACCTATCGCCCTCCGGTATGGGGGCTTTCGGGTGGAGAAATGGGTCCCGTAAAAATATCCGCACAAGCCCCGCCATTGACCCCCTAGGGGGCCGGGCGCTATGCTCCTCGCTCTTTTCCACACCTTTTTCGCATCCGGCGGTCTTCGGACCGTGGTGACTTCAGGTGCATGGGCCGCTTCCGCGGGTCGTGCAACGGTGGCCACCCTCGCCGGTTCGGCAAAGGTCTGACAAAAAGGTAGGGCTCGTCTACCCCACCCCATCGGGGCGTTTGGTCCATCCCTTTCCTATCCCCCCGCTTTTCCCTACGTCGTCCCTTTTCACCGAGAAGGAAACGGCGGCTCCCCCCCCCATAGCCTCCGGGCCAGAGTAACCATGCGCTTGTCGTACCTGCCGCTGCTGATCGCGGCTTCCATCGCTTGCCATTCCACGGAGCCCTCCTCCGACCTGCGGCCGTCCGACACCCAGGAGCCCAACGCTCCCGCGGCGCCGACGCTGCAGAACGCCATCCGCGTGGAAGGTAGCTTGAGTGCGCCGACCTTGCAGGACGGTTCGTCCGGCGACCTCGGTTCGCAAGCAGCCCTGCTGCAGCGACGCCGGGAGCAGACGGGCCACCTCTCCGACCGTTTGGTGGAAGAAGGCCAAAGCTACTTCGATCGTGCCCAGATGGAAGAAGCTCTCACCAGCTTCTCCCAGGCCCTCGAACTGAACCCGAGCAACGAAGCCGCCCGCGCCGGCATGCGCAAGACCCAAGCCGTTCTCGGAGATCCCCTCTCCCAGGTTCGCGAGGTCTTCGACGGCCAGGTCGATCAGATCATGGTGCGCCGCGCGCAAGCCCGCATGCAGGTCGAGGAGTACGCCACCCAGGGTGACTTGGCTTTGGCCAACGCCCAGTACCAGGCCGCCGTCGAGCAGTACCGCAACGCTGCCAACGTGCTCAGCATCCACCCGCTGATCGCCACGGAAGACTTGGACGTCAAGCTCATGGAAGAGAAGCTGAACCAAGCCATTCGTTTGCGCGACGAGAACCTGGAGGCCTCCGCCGCGGAAGCCCAAGCGGAAGCCGCCCAACTTCAAGAGGAAGCCGAATCCCAGGCCGCCCTCCAGCGCGAGCGCACCCTCAACAACTTCTACGACCACGCCAACGAAGACTTCTTGGCCAACCGTTACGAAGACGCCGAGAAGTGGGCCAACCTCATCCTGGCCCAGGATCCTGAAAACGGTCGCGCCCGTCAGCTGCGCACCCTCGCCCAGGACACCCGCTACGCCCGCAAGGACGAAGAACTTCGTGAGAAGCTGCGCCGTGAATGGCTCAAGACTTTCGACGAACTGAGCCAAGAGGGCGTCCCGCAGACCACCCCCATCAAGTTCGACATCGCCCGCTGGCAAGAGGTCAGCAAGCGCCCCGACCTGGCGGCCGCCGATCTTGAGAAGGCCGACGATCCCGATCGCGCCGCCGTGATGGAAGCCCTGCGCAACACGCGCTTCGAGGTTCGCTTCGGCGGCCCCGACGGCGAAGGCACCGAGCTCGCTACCGTGGCCCAGTACCTGCAGAACCTCACCGGCGTCAACTTCTACATCACTCCCGGCGTGACCGACGAGCTCGACGAAGAAGCGACCACCATCGACTTGACCCTCAACGAGAACAACGTCTACAACGTTCTCAACATCATCGCCGACACCCGTGAGAACCTCACTTGGGTTGTCCAGGATGGCATCGTCAAGTTCGTCACC
>JARGOW010000104.1:1913-9353 GCA_029212955.1 Planctomycetota bacterium
AGGTTCTCGTGAACTACCCGGTGCACGACCTCATCACCCCCGTGCGCGACTACGCTGGACCCGTCATCAACGTGGCGCCCTCCGGCGGCATCGAGTCCAACGAAGAAGAGCCCGACGAGCGTGAGTCCAACGTGATCAGCGGTGACCAGCTCGAGCAGCTCATTCAAAACTCCATCGGCGGCGAGTCCTGGGATAGCGATCCCCGCAACTCCATCCGCGTGGTGGCTGAGTCCGGCACCCTTGTGGTCAGCCAAACCCCCGAAGTCCACTTCGAGATCCAGGCCCTGCTGGCCGACCTGCGTGAAGCCACCGGCATCATGGTCGACGTGCAAGCTCAATTCGTGAAGGTCGAAGACAACTTCCTCGAAGACATCGGCGTGGACTTCCGCGGCCTCGGTCCTCCGGGCCTGGGTGTCAACGGTCAGCAGTTCAACGACTTCGGTGATCCCGCCCAAGCCGCCGAGCTCGCCTCCGAGCTTGGACGCACCAACGACCTCGGCGCCTTCTACGATGATGGCGGCGACGGCAACTTCCGCTCCCGCATGGAGAACCTCTACGACCGTCAACTCGGCAGCGACGAGTTCCGCGGATCCGGTGGTCTCTCCTTCCAGTGGACCTTCTTGGACGACCTGCAGCTCGAGCTCGTGCTGCGCGCCGTTTCCAAGTCCGAGCGCATCGAACTGGTGACCGCACCCCGCTTGCTGGTCGCCAACAACGCTCGCTCCCACCTGGCCGTTCTCAACCAGGTCTCCTACGTGCAGGACTTCGACGTGGAAATCGCCCAGGCCAGCTCCATCGCTGACCCGGTCGTGCGCGTCACCCACGAAGGTGTAATCCTCGACGTGCGCCCGGTGGTTTCCGCCGACCGTCGCTTCGTCACCATGGAACTGCGTCCCACCGTGGCTCGCCTCAAGCGTCCCATCGCCGAGCGCGTCACCACCCTGGGCTCCCAAACTTCGGTCACCATTCAGTTGCCCGAGATCGAGTACCAGCGCGTGCGCACCACCATCCCGATCCCCGACGGCGGTACCGTGATGCTTGGTGGCATGAAGGAAATCGAGCGTCAGGACTACAGCACCGGCGTCCCGATCCTGAACAAGATCCCGATCTTGAGCGCCCTCTTCGAGCGCAAGGGTCACTACGTCTCCAACCGCAAGCTTCTGATCTTGCTCAAGGCCGACATCGTGATCCCCGCCGAGCACGAGCCCTCCGAAGCCGAGATGGGCGCTTACTCCGCCAACTAGTCCGCTAGTCGTGGCGTTCCTGGCGGGGCTGGCTCAACACCAGCCCCGCCGGCACATCTCCTGCCCCATGGTCGGCCTCCCGCCGGCCCCGGACCAGGCAAACCAACCTTCACCCCCCTCTTTTGGTTACGAAACACCTGGATAGGCATAGACCTTCCATGAGTTGTTCGTTTCCGCACGTCCCCCCCAACATCCTGCGGCGCAGCTCCAGCATCTTGCGGTTGCTTCCAAGCGCTCTTCGCCGCGCCCGATTGGCTCCTATGGTTCGTCCCAAACTTCGTATGGCAATCCCCTTCATGGCCGCAGGTCCCGTTCTGGGCCTGGTCATCAGCGCATCCGCATTCGGACTCGCCCAAGACCCCAGTGCTGCCCAAATCGAGGCGGACCTGGCATTCGCCGAGGGACTGGCTTCGAAATGGGGCTTTGTGGACCTGGCTGAAACCGTGCTCGCCGACTTGGACTCCGGTGGACTGACCAGCCGTCAACAGGACCAACTAGCCCTGGTCGCCTGCTCCCTCTACTCCCAGGGCGCCCGCAAGGAAACCGACCCCGTCAAGCGCCGTGAGTTGTTCGACCGCGCGCTCAACGACTACAAGGGATTCCTGGACAGCAATTCCAACTCCCCCCTCATCGACCAAGCCAGCGCCGAGTATGTGAGCACCGCTTACATGTACAGCGAGTACCTGGGTCAGGACCTGGAGGAAGCGGTCGGCGAAGAGGCCACCGCGCTCAAGACACGCCAGACCGAAGTCCTCATGGGCTCCGTCCAGCTCACCGGTGACGCCATCACATCCCTGCAGAGCATCGACGAGGAGGAGCGCGGCGCGCTCCAAACCCAGCAGATGTTCCAGTTGATGCTGCAGCGCGGCCAGATGCTCGCAGCCATCGCTGCCAACTCCGAGGATCCGGAGTTCTACTACGACCAGGCCATGGAAGCCCTGGAAGACCTGGCCAGCGCCGGCGGCGATGGAACGCCCGCCGCGTTCTACGCCTTCGATTCCATGGGCATGATCTTCGGCCAGCAAAACCGCTGGGAAGAAGCCGCCCTCTTCTACGACGCGGTGCTCGAGTCCACCATCCCCTTCGACTTGGCGCGCTGGGAAGCCGCCAAGGTGGAGCAGGAACTCTCCCAGGCCACCGTCGAGTTTTACTTCACCTTCGTCCAGCTCTCCGTGGACGGTTCCATCGAAGCCTACCTGGCCCAGGGCGACACCGAGACCGCCCTGTCCCGCGCCATGTACTTCATCAACACATGGAAGAAGGAAGGCATCACCCTAAGCCGCAGCGGCCAAGAGGCACTCATCGTGGCCGCCCGCGCCCTGCTCGCGTCCAATGGCTTCGTGGGCGGCAACCTGCAAGCCGGTGGAAGCCGCTGGTTCGCCACCGAGGAAGCCATGCGCGCCGAGGTTCGCTCCCGCCGCGACCGCACCGACACCACCACCCTGGCCACCGAGTTGGCCACGGAAGTCAATGAAACCGCAGCCTATGGCTACCTGCGCGTGCGCGCACAAAAGCTACTGGCCGAGATCAGCGACACCCCCGGCATCGCCGTCTCCCCCACCCTCCAAATGGAAGGCATCATGGGCGAGTACCGCAGCGACAACTTCGACGCCGCGGTGGAGAAAGCTTTGGCCCTTTCCGCGACCTTGATGGCGGGTGATGAAGCCCAACGTCTGGAACTGATGCCCACCCTCACCAGCGTGTTGGGCAACATTTACCTCAAGCAGGAGCGCACCCTGGAAGCCGCCTTGGCCTTCCGCGAAGGTGTGGCCGTGTACTCCAGCGGCGACCTGGAGAAGGACGGACAAAACGCCCGCGCCTTCAACAAGTTGATGACGCGCCTCGTGCCCCCCACCGAGACCACCGGTGCCCTGGCCCGCCTGCTCAAGGAATCCGAAAACCTGGTTCGCGACCACTCCTCGGAGGGCGCCGGCGCCATCATGTTCTCCTCTGGCAACAAGCTGGAGCGCAAGAAGGAATACGAAGCCGCTATCGGGAAGTACAAGCAGGTGCCCCTCGATGACAACTTCGGCGAACTCGCCCTGGTTCAACAAGGCTTCTGCCTGGTGCGCCTCAAGCGCGTGGACGAGGCCCTCGCCATCTTCGATCGCTACTTGAGCGAGATCGTCCCCGACCCCCAGTACGACACGGAGAGCCCGGTCCGCAAGGGCAAGCGCAAGCAGGCCCTGGCCACCGCCGAGTTCTACCGCTCCGTGGTGCTCTACACCAAAAAGGACTACCAAGAGGTCGTCGCCCAACTCACCGGTTTCGCCGATCGGCACCGCAACCAGGACTCCCTGGCACGCAGCGCCTACAGCCTGACCATGCGCGCCCACCTGGCTCTCAAGCAGGTCAAGGAAGCCCGCGCCGCCCTGGACGCCCTCAAGGCCTTCGCCCCCGATTCGCCGGTCACCGCCAAGGCGTCGACCAGCATGTACTTGCAGCTTTCCAAGCAACGCAAGGGCAACGAAAAGACCGACGAGGGACGCGTCCTACTCCAGACCATGGCCGAGCTGCTCGAGGTTTCCAACTCGGTGGGCAGCCCCTCCTACGGCAGCCTCTGGAACGAAGCCAGCCACTGGATCGATCTTGGCGACGACGCAAAAGCCCTCAAGGCCCTGCGCCGCGTGCACTCCCGCTTCGGAGATTCCACCGACCCCGCCACGCTCAAGAAGGTCAACAACTTCGTGATTCCCCAGCTGGCTCGCCTGCTGCTCCTGAACCACGAGGTCAACGAGGCCAGCGAATTGCTGACGCCCCTGGCAATGGAGGAGATCGCGGATCCCAAGTCCAAGGCCCTCGGCCGCGACGCCACCGTCATGTTCGCCCGCTCCCTGGCCGGTTGGCTCGAGGGCGGTCAGAACGGCAGCCCTATCGTTGAGGTGCCTGGCACCGGCGGCGACGTTTCGCTGTTCAAGTTCGCCACCACCGAACTGAACTCCCAGGCCGCCTCGGCCGGGTCGTTCACCTGCCGCTGGTTCGAACTCAAGTTCATGGTCATCTACACCACCTACCAGTGGGGCAAGATCGACTCGAGCCTGGCCTCCAGCGTGAAGACCCAGCTGAACTCCATCTCGGGTCAGATGTCCAACACCTCCTGGGAAGATGTGGACCAGATCTGCGAGGAACTCGAAGAGGGCGATCTGCGGGCACGTACCACGGGTCACGCCCTGCGCAACTACTTCCGCTGGCTGGCGAACAAGGTCAACTGATTCCCATGTTCTTCACCACGAAAGCGCCCTTTGCGGGCCAATCCCCCCTTCCCACCCGGGAGCCGGCTCAAAATTGTCTGCCCCAGACTGACAGTCGCGCCCAAACCTTGCTTGTCCCCCCGTCCACCCCGGCTATCATGTGCCCCCCCATGAAGGAAGACGTCACGCAATCCACCCTGCCCGGAACCCTGGGCAAAGGCCTTGGTCGCCTGATGCTCGCCTCGCTGCTCTGCGTCACCCTGCCCCAGGCCCTGCTGGCCCAGGCCAAGGACAAGGTCACCCATTACAACGACCGCAACGAGCGCGTTGTAACCGAAGCCGGGATGATCGAGGCCAGTGGCCTGGACGGCTTGACCATAAAGATCGACGACGAAACCACCCGCAAGGTGGACGCCAACGCGGTCATGCGCATCGTCTGGGGCGAGGTCCCCTCCTCCTTCACCGATGGCGACACATACTGGAAGCGTCAGGATTACGCCAGCGCCCTGACCCAGTATCGTTTGGCCGCCAGCGATGGCGACGCGCGCACCGCCGTGCAAGCCGCCGCCCGCATGCGCTCCATCGAGTGCCTCATGAAATTGGGCGCTAGCGATGCCGGCCGATTCACCGAGGCCATGGACGAGGCCGGCCGCTATATCTCCGACCACTCGACCGGATTCGACCTGGCCCGCGCCACCCAAGCCAAGGCCCGCGCCCTCTGGCTCACCGGCAAGCCCCAGGAAGCCTCCGACCTCTACAACGGACTCTTCGAAAAAGGCAGCGCCAAGGCAGCCGGCTACCCGAGCATGCTTTGCTATGAGTCTGGCCTTCAGGCGGCCTGGTCCGCCCTGGACGCCGCCGACACCGGAAAGGCTCGCACCTACTTCACCGCCACTCAAACGGCCATCGAAGGTGCGCTTGGCGATGCCATCCCCACCCAGGCCCCCCAGCTCCAAAGCTGGGCCGCCACCGCTTCGATCGGCGAGGGCTTCTGCCTTCTGAAATCCGGCGACTCCCGCGGAGCCCGCTCCTTCTTCGAAGGCAAGCAAAGCAGCTCCACCCTGGACGCGAGCGGCGTCTTCGCCGCCACCCTCGGACTTGGAGAAGCCCTGCTCGCGGCGGGCGAAGCCGCCGAAGCACAAGTACACCTGGCTCGAGTATCCGCTCTGGATCCTTCGGGTCGGGATCGCACGGCGCGTGCCCTTCTGGGCCTTGCAAAGTGCATGAAAGCCCTTGGGGATCCCAAAGCGGAAACCCAAGCGAGCATCCTGCTGGCGAAAGTCAAAGGTGCGTACGGAGATACCCCGGCAGCCGTCGAGGCCGCCAAGGTTAACTGATCCAAGACTCCAAGCGCCCCACCCCCCCCTTCTCAACTCTCTTCTCTTACCCTGTTGCGGAGCCTTCAAGGCTCGGCCCCTCCAACGAGACCCACTGGTCATGAAAATCACCCAAATCTCCTCCCGGATGGCCCAAATGGCCCGCCCCGCTGTGTTTGCGGTTGCGGCACTCACGGCTTCAGCCACCATCGCCCTGGCTCAGGAGGGCGACGCAGCTGCTGCAGCCGCCAGCGCCGAAGAAGGCATTTCCATCGGCGGCCTGATCAAGGACTCCGGTCCCATCGGTTGGTGCATTATCCTGCTTTCGATCGTGGCTTTGGCCTTGATCATCGAAGCCTTCACCTCCCTGAAGCGTGACAAGTTGGCACCGCCCGACCAGATCGACGAGATCCAAGCTCTCTTCGACGAAGGTCAGTACCAGGAGGCCATGAACCTCTGCGAGGAGGAGCCCAACTACTTCACCCGCGTCTGCGCCGCTGGCATCTCCAAGATCGGCCACGACTTCGAGGTCATCGAAAAGTCCCTCGAAGAAATGGGCGACGAAGAGTCCATCAAGCTTCACCAGAAGATCGGTTGGCTTTCCTTGATCTCCAACATCGCCCCCATGATGGGTCTGGTCGCGGCCTTCAAGAAGATTGCATCTTCCGGTGGTCAAGCTTCCCCCGCTGAGCTGGCGGCCGGTATCTCCGTCGCACTTCTGACGACCATGTTCGGTCTGATCGTGGCTATCCCCACGACCGCCGTCTTCGCATTCCTCCGGAACCGCATGATCCGCACCATCATCGAGACCGGTGCCATCGTCGAAGACCTCTTCGAGCGCTTCCGTCCCGGCGAGCAGGAGTAATCCTGGCCTGCGGAATTCCTTCCGCAGCACCCTGGGCCTGGTCGCCGGCGACAACGCCGGTTACCAGGACAAAACCGGGGGGTAGTTCTCCACTGTCCCCCGATCCCGCTCCCAACGCCCCTTCGCCCCCATCCGGGGGTAGGCACCCTTCCAAATAGCTATGAACCTGGCCAAACACGATCCCGAGACGGAGATGGAAATGGACATGACGCCGATGATCGACGTCGTATTCCTCCTGATCATCTTCTTCATGATCATCACCGACTTGACCCAGCAGGATCTGGAGGACTTGGAACTCCCGATCGCTCTTTCCGCAACGGAAGACAAGCCGGACCCCGATGAGAAGCGACCGATCTTCAACATCAAGCACACCGGTGAGATCATCGTCCGCAAGGAACCGCTCTACGCCCCTGAAACCCACGACGGCTTCAAGGACCCGATGGTAGACGTGAAGAAGAAGCTGGCCATCATCGCTTCGAACATGCCCCGCAAGGACGATCTACCCGATGATCACCTGATGATCCGTGGCGACCGTTCGGTGCCCTTCAAGTATGTCCAGCAGGTCATGCAAGAATGCGCCCAAAAGGGTATTCAGATTTGGAAAGTCCAGTTGGCGGCAAGTATGCCGAACCCCGAGTAAGCACTCGATCTAAGAGGATTCCACTATGTCTTTGATGACCGACATCCAGAACGAAAAGATCGAGATGGACATGACGCCGATGATCGACGTCACGTTCCTGCTCTTGATCTTCTTCATGTGTACTTTGAAGTTCAAAGTGCTCGAGGGCAAACTGACCGCCTACCTGCCGAAGGACGTGGGGGTC
>JARGOW010000105.1:0-493 GCA_029212955.1 Planctomycetota bacterium
GTGCAGTTTGGGCGTCAGGGTCGCGTGTTCATCGTGGCCGGGCCCGATTTGGGCAAGGGGCAGTGATTCGGGCCAGTCTTGGGGGGGGGGGATGGAGTGGCCCGCCGCGAACGTTTCGGGGGGAGGCCGCCGAATGGACAGTACGCGCCAGGGCCGGAGAGTACCGGAATAGGACCCATTGCTCGGAATGGGGCCGATCCCGGACGTTGGCCAAGCCGTTCCACAAATATGGGTGCGGCAGCTCACAAACCCGGTCGAAAGGCGTACTCTGAAGGCAAGTCCATGCAATCCGCCCGTTCCACCGCCCGAACCCATCGCAGCCCATCCCAGATCCTTGGGGTGGCCTTGTTGCTACTGATGTACATGGCCCAGCCGGTGCTGGCCCAGGTATTCGCGCAGGGTCATGGTCTCGGGCGTCTCCGCGAAACTCTCCTTCGCCTCCGCATAGAAGCGGCGGATGTCGATCAGCATGCGCCAGAAGTCCGGCCGGATC
>JARGOW010000105.1:503-9267 GCA_029212955.1 Planctomycetota bacterium
ATGGGGCCAACGGATTCGCGGTAGGCGAGTCTTCCTGCTGTGCGAAACCTGCCGATCGCGCGGTCAAAAAGCCTTGCTGTGCCAGCGGGGAAGTTCCAGACGCCGAATCGGTTTGCCATTGCCCACCCCACCCTGTGGAATCGGTGCCGAGCGGCGTCGTATTGGAAACTGTGGCGTTCACGGGACCTTTCATGTGGTGGGCAGAGTTGCAAGCCCACGCCAATGAGGTGCAACTCCTCGCACCGCACTTGGGTGGACTAGACGCGGAGTATGTCGGTGTTTGGAGCCTGGACCTGACCCTGGGCAATGGACTTTTGAAGCCCAACAGGGGCCCGACGGGCCCCGCAGCCGCGAAGTTGTGTCGCGGTGGTTTGATCGCCTTCCTGGCGGATCTCTCGGTAGCCAATCTGTAGGACGAATCGCGAGCGACCTGCTCTCGAATTCCCGTGCGCCATGCACGCAGGAATCCGAGTGCGGGTCGCTCGCGTTTTGATCCCGACCGACCGCTCCAAGATCCCAATCAAACCCCACCATGCAACTTCAGAAAGCCACTTGGCTGCTCTGCCTCCTAGTCCCGGCCTGTGCCACGGGGGACACCTCGTACCGCGAGCCCATCGAGGCCTGGCAGGAGTCCCGAGCGAAAGCCAAGAAAGGTGACGAAAGCGACGAGCTTGCGCCCCATGCCCAACTTCCAGAGTTGCTTTCGCATGCCCGAAGGAACAGCCCCAAACTTGAGGCCGCATTTCAGGCCTGGCGGGCATCGGTGGAGCAGGTTCCGCTGGCAAGCAAGCTGCCCGAGCCGCGTTTGATGTTCGGTGCATTCCTGGAGGAAGTGGAAACCCGGACCGGGCCCATGCGGGCCAAACTGTCGATCAGCCAGGCGCTGCCTTGGTTTGGCAAACGCGATTTGGCGGCAGATGTGGCCCAGTCCCGAGCGCAGATGATGGGGGAGCGCGTGGCGCAAACCCTGCTCGAGGTGGATCAAGCAGTCAAAGACGCCTGGTACGAATACGCCTGGTTGCAGCAAGCCACCCTTGTGGCCCGGGCCCATGAAGCGCTGCTGGAGCATTGGCAGAACGTGGCGCGCAGCCGTTTGGAATTGGGACTATCCCAGCCCTCCGAGATCCTGAGGGTGGAGCTCGAACTGGGCCAACTGAACGACCGTCTGCTAAGTCTGGCGGATCTGGATCGACCGCTCCGGGCCAGGCTCAATGCGGCGCTCAGCCGTTCCACCCATGCGCCCCTTGCCCGACCCAGCTACCCATTGCTTGGAACCGCGGAGTTGGACGGGGATGCGTTGCTTGCGGATCTGCCCACGACCAATCCCCGACTGCGTCGATTGCAAAGGCAAATCGAAGGCGCGGTACACGGGCAGGACTTGGCCGACAAGGCGGGCTACCCGGACTTGACCTTGGGGGTGGAGACCACGTTCATTGGCTCCAACGGGGCGGCGGGATCGGGGGATGATGCGGTGGCCTTGACGGTGGGCATTGGCCTTCCCGTTTGGCGGGGAGCCTATCGGGCCCAACGGGAAGGGGCGCGCGCCCAGCTCTTGGGCGCAAGGGCCCAGTGGGAGCAGGCCCACAACGAATTGAGCGCGGATTTGGAGATGGCCCTCTTTCAATTGCGTGACACCAGTCGGCACTTGGAACTGCTCCGTACGAGTTTGATTCCCAAGGGCCAGGAGGCCATTGGGATCATGGGCCACACCTACCAGTCCGGCGAATCGAGCTTCATCGACGTGATCGACGCCCAGCGCATTCTGCTGGAATTCCAATTGCAGGCGGTGCGCGCCGAAGCCGATCGCGCCCAGGCCCTATCGAAGGTCGAAGCCATCAGCGGCACTTCTCTCACCAGCACCCCCAACCTCTAAGCCATCCACCATGCAATCGAACAAGAAAGGAATCACACTGTTGAGTGGGGCACTGCTCATACTGGGCTTCTTCGGCGGTCGGGCCTGTTCCCCTGGATCGACGGGGTCTCCCGGGTCACAGGTCGAATCCGCGAAATCAGCGGGGCCAGTGGTTTGGACCTGTTCCATGCACCCCCAGGTGCGATTGCCCGATCCGGTTCCCTGTCCGATCTGCTTCATGGATTTGATCGTGGCTCCCAGCGGCGGTGGGGCTAACCTGGGACCTACGACCTTGGCCATGACCGATGCTGCGGCAGCCCTAGCGGAAATCGAAACGGCCCCCGTTGAACGTCGAGACGTGTCGCGCCCCATCCACCTGGTGGGCTCGGTGGAGGTCGACGAAACCCGCATCTCCTATATCACAGCCTGGGTGGAGGCGCGCTTGGAGAAGGTCTTCGTGGACTCGACCGGTGTGAACGTGCGCGAGGGCGATCACTTGGTGGAGCTGTACAGCTCGACCCTACTTTCCGCGCAGCAGATCCTGTTGCACGCCATCGACAATGCGAAGCAGATCGAGGCCAGTTCCATCGATGTGTTGAAAGCGAGCACCAAGGCCAATGTGGATTCGGCCCGGGCCAAGCTGCGCCTGCTCGGAATGGTGGATCATCAAATCGATGAATTGATCGACCGGGGCGAGGCCATCGAACGGCTTGTCCTGCACGCTCCCACCGATGGGGTGGTGCTGACCAAGGCCGCGCTTCAGGGCCAATATGTGGACGAAGGCGATCCCATGTACACCATCGCGGACCTGTCGCGGGTTTGGGTCTTGCTCGATGCTTATGAGTCGGACCTGGCCTGGTTGCGCTTTGGCCAGGAAGCCACATTTACCGTTCTGGCCTATCCCGGCGAGTCTTTCACCGGTCGCGTGGCTTACATCGATCGCATCCTGGACACAAAAACCCACACGGTCAACGTGCGCCTGAACGTGGACAATCCCGATTTGCGGTTGAAGCCGGGAATGTTCGTTTCGGGCACGGTCCGCGGGCACTTGGCTTCCGGGGGCCAGGTGGTGGATCGTGACCTCGTCGGGAAATGGTCTTGCTCCATGCACCCCGAGGTCATTGCGGACGAGGTGGGAGCCTGTCCGGAATGCGGCATGGACCTGCGTCACATGGAAGACTTGGGCTTCGTTTCCAATGATGATGGCACCCTGCCCTTGGTAATCCCCGCCAGCGCCCCCCTGTTCACGGGCCGTCGTTCGGTGGTTTACGTGAAGGGTAAGGTTGGCGAGGCGACCACCTACGAGGGACGCGAGGTGGTTCTGGGTCCCCGGGCCGGGGACTGGTACGTGGTGGCCGCCGGGCTCCAGGAGGGCGAGCAGGTGGTGACCCACGGCAATTTCAAGCTAGACAGTGAGCTCCAGATCCGTGCCAAGAACAGCATGATGAACCCGGCCGCGGACATGCACGCGAGCGCTGTACTGCACCCCAAGATGGTCAAGGATGCGCCTAAGTTGACCCCCGCCCTGGCCAAGAACACGCCCGTGGTTTTTCAGCAGCAACTTGGTGCCGTGCTCGACAAGTACCTGGCGGTGCCCGTGGTGCTGGCCCTGGACAAAGAAGCCAAGGCCGAAATCGAAGCCATGTGGAAGGCCCTGCAAGCGGTGGATATGAAACTGCTGGAGGGCGAGGTGCACCGGGCCTGGATGGCTGGGCACCAGGATCTCATGGACAAGGCCAAGGCCGTACTGGACGCGGAGGGCTTGGAGGCCAGGCGCGCAGCCTTCAGCCCATTTACCGAAGCCTTTATCCCCGTGCTCGAATCCTTCGGGTACCTGCGCGAGGGGGCCCCGGTGGGTATTTTCCATTGCCCCATGGCCTTCGGCGACACGGGCGCCAATTGGATCCAGGCCGAGGAACGCACGGCCAATCCCTATGAGGGGTCGCGCATGTACCGTTGCGGATCTCGCACCCGTTTCCTGAGCGAGGATTTCTAGGCCATGCTCAACAAGCTCATCCGTTTCTTCCTTGAGAACAGGCTCATTGTCCTGCTGCTCGCGATATTCACACTCGCTTGGGGAATGCGCACGGCGCCATTCGACTGGGAGATCAACAGCCTACCCCGGGATCCGGTGCCCGTGGACGCGATCCCAGACATCGGTGAGAACCAGCAGATCGTTTTCACCCAATGGAACGGTCGCTCGCCCCAGGATATCGAAGATCAGATCACCTATCCGTTGACGGTATCCCTGATGGGGCTGCCGGGGGTCAAGACCGTGCGGTCGACCTCATTCTTCGGATTCTCCTCGATCTACGTGATCTTCGAGGACGGTGTGGAGTTTTACTGGGCCCGCTCGCGCGTGCTCGAGAAGCTGGGGAGTTTGCCCTCCGGGACGTTGCCCGAAGGGGTCCAGCCTTCCCTGGGGCCGGACGCAACCGCGCTGGGTCAAGTGTATTGGTATACGCTCGAAGGCCGCGACGAAGCCGGCCATCCAACCGGCGGGTGGGGGCCGGACGAGCTGCGCAGCGTGCAGGATTGGTATGTGCGCTATTCGCTTATGGCGGCCAAGGGCGTATCCGAAGTCGCATCGGTCGGAGGCTTTGTGCGCGAATACCAAATCGACGTGGATCCGGATGCCATGCGGGTCTACGGGGTGACGCTCGAAGACGTCTTCGCCGCCGTGCGCGGATCGAATCTGGAGGTGGGAGCGCGTGTGATCGAAATCAATCGGGTCGAGTATTTCGTGCGCGGCTTGGGGTGGGTGGAAGGCGTGGACGATCTGGAGGAATCGGTCATCCGATCCCAGGACGGCGTGCCGATCCGCATCCGGGATGTGGCCACGGTGGCCACGGGTCCGGCCATGCGGCGCGGGGCCTTGGACAAGGGCGGGGCCGAAGCGGTGGGGGGCGTGGTGGTCACTCGCTACGGCGCCAACCCCTTACAGGTCATCAAGAACATCAAGGCCAAGATCGCGGAGATCGAACCGGGACTGCCCAGCAAGACCCTGGCCGACGGCCGGGTGAGCCAGATCGCCATCGTGCCCTTCTACGATCGCTCCGGCCTGATCGACGAAACCCTGGAGACCCTGAACACAGCAATCTGGGACGAGATCCTGGTCACGATCATCGTGGTGCTGTTCATGTTGATGCACATCCGCGCGTCGTCTCTTATCTCAGCCCTGCTGCCCATGGCCGTGCTGTTCTCTTTCATTCTGATGAAGGTCGTTGGCGTGGATGCCAACATCGTGGCGCTTTCCGGCATCGCTATCGCCATCGGAACCATCGTGGACATGGGGATCGTGCTGTGTGAGAACATCATCAGCCATCTGGATCGGGCGGAATCCGACGAGCCACCGTTGGAAGTGATCTATCGCGCCACCCGCGAGGTGGCCTCCGCGATCCTCACGGCCGTGGCCACTACCATCATCAGCTTTCTGCCGGTGTTCAGCATGATCGGCGCCGAGGGGAAACTGTTCAAGCCATTGGCGTTCACGAAAACCTTTGCGCTGATGGGATCGATCACGGTCGCCCTACTGTTGATCCCGCCCATGGCGCTCTGGCTCTTTCCCATGAAGGGCGGACGGATTGGGAGAGCCATCCGCAACTGGTCGGCCAAGCGGCGCCAGGTGAAGCTTGGCTTGCCCTATCTGATGAACGCAATCGTGATCCTGGTCGTGGCTTCGGTACTCTCGGGTCACTGGGAACCCCTGGGGGGCGAGCGTGGTGGGTTCGTGAACCTGGTCTTTGTGTTGACCATGATCCTGGGATTGCTGGTGTTCTTCTGGCTCTTCATGCGCGTGTACGAGCCCATTCTGCGTTGGTGCTTGGCCCACAAACTCGCTTTCCTGTGCTTGCCTTCGGGGCTGATGGTTCTCGGCCTCATGTCCTGGATTGGTTTTGGAAAGACGTTCGCTTTCGTACCCGGCGCCCTCGGCAAGGTGGGGGTGGAGGCCGGAACCCTGGAGTCCACGTCCCCCTGGGTTTGGGCCAGCCACAAGTTCCCGGGCTTGCAGAAGAAGTTCATTCCGGATTTGGATGAAGGTTCGTTCCTGTTCATGCCGACCACCATGCCCCACGCATCTATGGGCGAGGCGCTGGACGTGGTACGAAAATTGGACATGGCCATCGAAGCGATTCCCGAGGTGAAAACCGCCGTAGGAAAGATCGGCAGGGTGGAAAGCGCCCTGGATCCGGCGCCTATCTCCATGGTGGAAACCATCATCGAGTACATCCCTGAGTACCGTAGCGATGCCCATGGCAACCGACTCAACTTTCGGTATGACTCGGACGAGGACGAGTACGTGCGCGATCGCATCGGCCAGTTGATCCCCGACGAGGATGGCCGGCCCTACCGGGATTGGAGGCCCGATGTGCGCAATTCCCAGGACATCTGGGACAAGATCTCAGAGGCCGCCAGGCTGACGGGAACCGTGCCCGCGCCCAAGCTTCAACCCATCGCCGCGCGCATCGTCATGTTGCAAAGCGGCATGCGCGCGCCCATGGGGGTCAAAATTAAGGGCCCGAGCCTGGAGGCCATCGAGGGCGTCGGATTCCAAATCGAACAGCTTCTGAAGCAGGTGCCTTCGGTAAAAGCAGAGGCCACGTTTGCCGACCGGGTGGTGGGCAAGCCGTATCTGGAAATCGACATCGATCGCAAGGCCGCTTCGCGATACGGGATTTCTATCGGCCAAGTGCAAAACGTGATCGAGATCGCCCTGGGCGGAAAGCCAATCACCACCACGGTCGAAGGTCGTGAGCGCTACCCCGTGCGCGTGCGTTATCAACGCGAGCGCCGCGACAGCCTGGAGGCCATGGAGAGCATCTTTGTTTCCAGCCCGAGCGGGGCCCAGATTCCCCTAAAACAGCTGGCGCAGATTCGCTTCACCCGTGGCGCCCAAGCGATCAAGACCGAGGACACATTCCTCACATCCTATGTGCTGTTCGACAAACGCCCCGGCCACGGGGACGTGGATGTGGTGGAGACCTGCCAGGAGTTCCTGAACGCCAAGATCGATAGTGGGGAATTGATCATCCCTCCCGGCGTGTCCTTTTCCTTCGCAGGCGACTACGAAAACCAACTGCGCGCGGTCAAAACCCTGCGTGTGATGTTGCCCTTGGCCTTGCTGCTCATCTTCATGAGTCTCTATCTCCAGTTCCGCCAAGTCTCCACGACCCTGATGGTCTTCAGCGGAGTCTTTGTGGCCTGGGCCGGTGGTTTCATGATGCTCTGGCTCTACGGCCAACCCTGGTTCCTTGATTTCGAAGTCTTCGGCGCGCCCATGCGCCAGCTCTTCCAAATCCAGGAGATCAAACTCACCGTGGCCGTCTGGGTCGGTTTCCTAGCTCTCTTCGGAATTGCCACCGACGACGGCGTGATTATCGCTACCTACCTCAGGCAATCGATGAAGGGCAGTCAGCCTTCCACTCGACAGGAGGTCCGCGAAGCCGTGGTCGCCGCCGGCAAACGACGCTGCCGTCCATGCCTGATGACCACCGCCACAACCATCCTGGCCCTACTCCCCGTGCTCACCTCCACGGGCCGGGGCGCCGACGTGATGATCCCCATGGCCATCCCGTCCATGGGTGGCATGGCGGTGGCGATCCTCACCATGTTCGTTGTACCGACGCTCTACTCGTGGGTCCAGGAACGGCGGTTGAGCCGCTGACGTCAACCGCCGTTGGGTGGGAATCTATTCCCGGCCAACGGCGGTGGTTCGTGCAGCCTGGGGAACCGGCTGGACGGCGATTCAACGACCCTTGCGGAAGAGCCTTTTCACGGAACGAAAGACTCCAAAGATCATCAATAGGAAGCGCAGTTTCTTCATGGGGCCTACGATAGGGGCTTTCTTCGGGCAAGCCAGCCCTGTCTGCTGACAGTTTCGTGAGGCTGTGGCGGCGTGCCCTGACCAGGGCTTACTTCACGTCCAATCGCGCAATCAGATCCAGGATCCCGTCCCGGTCGGCCTGGCTACATCGAAGAATGAGGGCATTGAGGCGCGGGTCGATGGAGGTGGTGATGCGGGGCTTGCCCTTGCCCGGTGTGGGGTAGAACTTCTCCAGGTGGAAAAGCACGTCCTTGGGGTCCGCATAATCGAGGCGGATGACCTCGGTTGCGAGGGTGCGGGCCTTGCGGATGCGGTCGCCTTGTTCCTTGCTGACCTGGTCGGCGAGCATCAGGACCTGGGAGAGCTGATAGACCCAGGGGCCGGAACCCTGAATCAGCATGCCGTTGGCGCTGCCCAGGGGAAGGATCGTTTGTTTGCCAGGATTGCGAATCAATTGTCGGAGCACATTCGACATGGATCGCATGTCCGTGTTGGGAAGGCTGATGACCGTTTGAACCATGAGCGCGTGCTGGGAGGCATACGCTGCGAGCCTGCTTGGATCCAGAAGAATGGGCGTGCCAAGGTCGTTGTGGGCCAAGAGACGCAGGATCACGCCTTTCTTACTGGGCACGAGGTCTAGAAGGAATCCATTCTGTTGGAGGCTCAGCTGTAGGAATGAAACAGCGGCTTCGGGTTGCAATTCGGAAAGGCCAAGGATGTTGGGCTTGACCGAGTAAAAGGATCGCTGGGCGTTGTCGTTCATGAGGCACTTCACGCCTACCTGCTGGCAGTACTCCTCGAAGACCGCTCCCAGGCTGCGCGCCCCTTGGCCGTTGAGCAGGGCAATGGGCTTGCCCGGTACCGGGAGGAAGTTCGCAGGATCTTGATGGCCCAGTTGGTACACCGCGATGGCCTCCTGCATGGTCCGGATCGAATTCGCATCGCCCGAGATTCGCAAAGCCTTGCCCTCGATCGCGATATCGCCCATTCCGGAGGACTGTTTCTTCAGAATGGATTGAACGGTTATTGCGTCGAGGGAACCAAGCTCCACGAGCACGGACTCCACTTTGGCCGCAGCGGGCTGTGGA
>JARGOW010000106.1:0-1392 GCA_029212955.1 Planctomycetota bacterium
ACGTTTCGGACTTCGGGGCGGCCGCGGGTCACTACCAGTTCGGTGGTGAGCGCCGTAAGCGCGGACAGTTTCGGATCCACTAGATGGCCAGAGCGTGCGGCCAGCATGGTCTCGCCGTCCAGGCCCTGCATGCCACCGATCATGGTGTGGGCAGCCAGGCAATAATCACAGTTGTTGGCCTCCCCGATCGCCAGGGCGATGAGCTCGCGCTCTTGGGCGCTGAATTCTCCCCCACCTAGAACCTCGGATAGGCTCAAGTAGGACTGTAAGGCGGAAGGTGCGTGGGCCAAGGTGCCCAGGAGGTTCGGGACCTTGCCCATTTTCGCTTTGACGGCCTCGAGAAGGGGCTGGGAAGCGGCAGGGGCGGATTGGATGGTGAGAGGGCTGATGTTCGACATGGTGGAGTCTCTTGGCTGTCTGTTGGGGCCTCTTGGGCCGGTTTGGAGTCCCAGTCGGATGCGAAGCGAAAGTGCCTCGCCCCCGGAACAAAGGGCAGTGCGGTAGACAGATCTGTCTGTGACCGGGAAATCCTGGATCCTTGTGATATATTCAAGCCCCATGCTTAGCCCCCCCTCAAAACGCGACGACCTGGTCCGGACAGCACTGCGTCTCTTTTGCGCCCATGGCGTCCATGGGGTGGGGATCGACCGAATCCTGGAAGAGGCCAGGGTGGCGAAAGCGACCCTCTACAAATACTTCCCTTCCAAGGACGAGCTGGTCGTAGCCGCCCTGGAGGCCATGGACAACGGAGCTTTCGAGCACTTTCAGAGCGCAGCCGAAGCCTCCTCCACGACCCCTCGAGAACGCTTTCTCACCCTCCCGGACATCGCCGCCAGCACCGCATCCAATGGATGCGTTTTTGTGCTCGCCTCCCAGGAGTTCCCAGCCACCAGGGATCCCGTTCATCGCGCCGCAGCCGCCCACAAGCGTCGCATGCGCAAGCTGTATTCCAGGCTAGCGGAGGAGGCTGGAGCCAAGGATCCCAGGGCCGCAGGCCTCGGGACACAGCTCATACTCGACGGCCTGTACTCCGCCTGCGCCGTGGGGCCCAAAAGAAATGATTCCGCCGTTGCCGAGGCCAAGAAACTTCTGGGTCTGCTACTTCCTTGAGGCAATGGGTGTGGAGAACCCGCAATAGCCTTACCCTTCCGACAATGGACTCCAAAGTACAAGGGTCCGATTCAATCCATCGCAGCTACCGTTCGCGTTTCAGCACCCCGCCATTCTAGTTGGCTTCTTTGAGCCCTTCGCATTGCATGCCCAACACGGCGATTCGATCCACCAACTATGGGTTGCTGCCGAGTTCCCGGATCGCCTTGCCATAAATTGCGCCAGGGAGCGCGACTCGCTTGTCCAACCCCTGATTCCGGAAGAATCCGACCTCGGGTTCAC
>JARGOW010000106.1:1402-9203 GCA_029212955.1 Planctomycetota bacterium
CGGGAAGGCACCAGAGGTTCGAGCAATTGACGGACATAGTTGTGTGAACACTTCTGCTTCAGGCCATACTCCTGTGGCATAACTCCTGGATCGTAGAACGTGCCGAAGATCAGGTCCATGATGGGCGATAGGTTGGTGAAGTTCACCCGGCTGGCCTGTTCCATGTCGTGGTGCCAGTGGTGCAGACGGGGGCTTCCGATGAGGTAGCGCAGCGGACCCGGGGAAAGGGTCACGTTGGAGTGGATGTACACGGCCCATAAGCCGCGGAAGACGGCGAAACCCGCGATGACGTGCAGGGGGAATCCCAGCAGGAGTATTGGGACATTTTCGACCAGGCGGGTGTAGAGATTGTCGAAGGGATGTTCGCGATAGGCGGCCATCCAGTCGAGCTGTTCTGCCGTGTGGTGTACCTTGTGAAATCTCCACAGGAGTGGGATGCGATGGGAGAGTCGGTGGGCCCAGTAGATGGCCAGATCACTGAGGAAGATCACGCACAGGAACTGGGCCCACATCGGAAGGTTTGCGACGGCGGACTGCACACCAGACAAGGGCAGGCGATCGATATACCTGCTGACCGTGACCAGCACCGCGACGACGGGCGCCGTCCACAGCAGCGCCTGCCCCAGGAAAAAGAGGAGGTCGGTCCCCCACTCCCTGCGAAAGACACCTTGCTTGTGGGCGGGGAACAATCGTTCTAGCGGCAGGAATATCAGGAGCAAGATGAAGAAGGCCGCAGCGCTGTTTGCGAGATCCAGCATCATCGCTTCGGAGTTTGTTCCGAGGGCTCCAGCGTCACGGGCGGATCGACTTCAGACCGAGTAGGATCCGGTTGCCCAAAAGGGTCGGGGGGTACGAACAGCCCTGGCCGGAAACTGATACTCTTCGAGGAACTCAGCATTGGCGGGGTCCCCCTTGTCGGAGGCATCACCGCCCCTTGCAGCTTAGTACGATATTCCTCATTCCAAACCATTGCATCCAATGGGGGTAGCAAGCCTGAAGGCATTCCGGATTTGGAGGAATACATGAAAAGCACGCCCGATTGTTGGGAGGTGGTCCAAAGCTCTGCAAGATCCGGATCAGGGGCCACCGTAACGCTGTCGACTGGCAGCGCTTCTGGTTCATCGACTGGAAAAGCGGGAAGCGTTGACCCCGACCCCGCAACCGGCTGAGCTTTGCGATGTTCGTGCACAATCAACGCGGTTGCGATCGAAACCGACAACAAAACGACAAGGCTCCGAGCTAGATTGCGAACGAAAGTGGAGTTGAGATAGGACATGGAACTCTGTGCAAGAGCATTCACAGGGCATCGATCTGCCGGCGCTCCGCAGCTGCATTGGAACAGCCCACGCCCCCGTATCGATGACGAATTCAGACTAACACGGCATAGCTTTACGAACCCAGCAAACTGGAATAAGCCCCACTCCCCTCTCAACGCAAACATGGCAAGTCTAAGGCCGAACGGTGTGCGATTTCACACGCCCACGAATCGAATCTGCTTGGCCGTACACAGCACCCCCTACCTCTCCTCCCCAATGCGCAATGTGACATCACCTGTCGTTTGACCTGGGGGAAGGTCGACGGGGCCTAGGGTTTGCTTGGTGTCGTGGATCGTTGCGGTTATGTGGAAGGCGTCCAGGGGGGCGGGGTCGAGGGTGACCCAGCCCGTGGCGTCGGTGACCTTTGCAGTGGGGTTGTGGAAGCCGTTGGCGTCCAGGCCGATTTTTTGGTGGGTGATGGGAGCTCCGTATTCGTCCAGGAGGCGGACTCGGATGGTGCGGAGCTCGAGGTTGTGTTCGGAGTTCTGCTCGTCGCCCGGGGCCAGGTTCCAGGTTTCTGGAAGGGTCATCATGATCCATCCGGGACCAGGCTGGGCCTCCATGGTGATGGCGTAGGTGTAGTTGCCCGGGGGGATGCGGGCCTCGAAGCGGCCTTCGCTGTCGGTGGAAAAACGGAGGGCGTGCACGGGGCCCGGGTCCTTTTGCTTGGCAAAGCAGTGCTTGCCGGACAGGGGTTGCCCGTCCACTTGGAAGCGGCCCGAGATCAGGCCTGGCAGGTGGGGTTGGGCGTCGATGTACAAGGTCTGATTTTGATCGGCGGACAGCTCCAGGGTTTCCATGGGGACTTGGATCCAACCTTCGGTCACGTCGCTCGTTCGCATCCAGTAGCGCAGGATCGCGTCATATTCCCCGGGCTCAAGGCTCTTGAATCCAAAGGAGCCATCGGGTTGCACCTGGGCTAGAACCGACGCCCCCGAGCCCTTGGGCTTCAACTCCACGGTCACGGGATTCTTGCCCCCCGGGGACAGTTGGGCCAGGGTCACAAGCGCAGCCTCGGGGCCCACGCTTCCAGTCAACGAACAGCCCGCCAACAGGGTGATGGGAACGCTCGTTCGGGCCTGCTGCAGTTCGATTTTCTCCACGTACGGGATGTGGCTATCGCCCGTGATGCGCAGGTACCAGGTTCCGGGAGCGACCTTCAACAGGTCCGTTCCAGCAGAGTCCGACGTGCCCAATGCCAGGCGCGCATGGGTTGGCGTGTAGCGGCCCGCGTCACAATCGGCAATGGCCACGGCCGGGCTGTCCCACTTGGGTTTGAGTCCGCGGATCCCGGTTAAAATCTCGATCCGACTGCCGACGACCGGGGCCCCGGCGCCGTCGCTCAACCGAAGCCGCAGATCCACCGGATCCGGTACGATCACGGTCAATTCGGTGGAGGGCATGGCGCCATCGGACTCGAACTGGACCAGGCCGCTGGTGCCCAATTCCTCCGCTTTGGGAACCACCAGAACAGCGTTCTTCCCACTGCGCAGTCCTTTCAACTCCACCCTCCCATCGGGGTGCGTCCCGTGCGAGCTCAGTCTGGACTGGCGGGTCCAGGGGCTTCGGCCCCCCGCAAAAACAAAGAGGCTGAACTCCGTCACGGACTCGCCCCGCGCGTCCACCACACGCACGACTTGCTCGGGTCGGCGCCGCAGTACGCACCGCACACCCTCGTCCCCCCATGCGAACTCCGTGCCGACTTCGGGCAGCACCTGTTCATAGGTTTGGTCCTCGTCCGACGCGCTGAGAGTCACCTCTCCCCGAACCGGACTCGGTCCCCCGCGGGGGATTTCGAAGGACCCATCCTCGCGGCTCCAGCCCAGGCCCAGGAAGCCGGCGCCCGATGCGGAGATGCGCACACCGCCCAGGGCTTGACCTGCCACGTCTTCGCATCGGCCTATGATGGAGAACGTGGGGTCCGGCTTTTCCACGGTGATGTGGATGTGATAGTCCGGGTACTCGGCCTCCCCCAGCACCACCATTTGGGGTTCGATCAGGGCTCCGGACCCTTCAACCCGCGGGTACCACTCACCGAAAAACGCGGGGTCAGACAATTCGAACCGGCCCGCACCATCGGTTCGCGTACGCAGCATGCGCTCGGGGTCCACCAGGGTCTGACCGGTCAGGGCCACATTCGCAAACAGGATCCCCGCATCCGGAACCGGCTCCCGATCGGGGTAGGTCACCAGACCGGTCACCCCGATCGCCCGATCCATAGCGATGTCCCCAACCTCTACGACCTCGCCCTTGGCCGGCCGCTTCCATTGGGCCATGCGCGGGACGAAACCATTGCGGGCAAGGCGCAGGACCGTTCGTCGGCGTTCGGCGCCTTCGGGAATCTGCAGTTCGAACTCCCCGTCCAAAACCGTCACCATCCAGCCCGCCGGCTCCAGCCCTTGCCAAGGCCCATCGGTATCCGTGGCACCACGTTCGCGCCGCAGGCGAACGTCGCATCCCGCCAGGGGGGCCCCCGAATCACCGTGTACGACCCGGCCTCGAACCACGAATGCTGGGGTCGGGCCTTCTTCCTTCGCGACCGGTTGCGGGGTCTCCCCGTCGATTCTTCCAGTTCTTCCGTCCAGCTCGACCAAATCTCGAGCCTTGTCCCCGCCCACCTCCTTTCCTTTCAAGACCTCAGCGGGGGTCCCTTCGACGGAGGCTTTCCCCTTCAAACCGGGCGCCACGTCCCCGGCCGACCGATCCGATGGCATGAGGTACACCAGACCAAGAACTCCGACGAGCAGTGCACAAATGATCCCCAATCGGCCACGGTCCTTCATGGCAGCCCAGGCTAAGGAATCCATCCGTCCGCCTGCAAACGGCTCCACTCGTTCAAACGGAGACCGTACGAAAGGGATACCTGCCCCATTCAACGTACGGGGGAGTCCAGCACCTACTGCAAACGGCCTAGATGACGCGTAGCCCGCGACCCGAGGAAATCCATCACCCCAGGGTCACATCTGAACCGCCCCGTAGTATCTGAGGCGACACCAAGGCCAGGGGCACACCCGGCCCACATCACTCCCCAATCACAGCGATCCCGACATGACTGACCACCCGCCCATCGAAACCTTCCGAGCCACCGCCCAAGGCACCGGCTGGCCCACCCGAGTTGCCATCTCCCAATCCGATTGGGTTTTCCAAGTGGATGAGCCCACCGAAGATGGTGGCTCCAACAGCGGTCCGAACCCCTTGCATCACTTCCTTGCATCCCTGGCCGGTTGCCAAAACGAGCAAGCGCAGGTGGTCGCCGAAGAACTCGGCGTGGAAGTCAAGGAAATCCAAATCACCCTTGAAGTCGATCTAAACCTGGCTGGCTTCATGGGCCAGACCGACAATTCCGAGGGCAGCTTCCAAGGGGTCCGCATCGAAGCCCAGGTCTCCGGCGTCACCGCGGACCAGGCATCTTCCTTGGGACAAAGAGTGGACGCACGCTGCCCGATCCTAAGCCTTCTTCGATCTGCAGGAACCCCGATCGAGTCCGCCTGGACCCACAAATGACATCGCGAGGGTCGGGAGCACTTGGCGTTTCCGACCCCTTCGTTGGGCCGAGGAAGCTTGCCTGACTTGAAGCCCAAAGCGGTTGGTCTTCGCGAACCCGTCCTTCTCCACCGGCAGCCGATCCCTGGGGTTGCTAAAAGTAAGGAAGGAACACGAACAACCCAATGGCCAAGGCGCCGAGTGCGGACAAGAGCACCGCGCCGGCCGCCACGTCCTTGGCCTTGCCGATGAGCGGGTTGCGCTCTAGCGTGACCGCATCGCCCAGAAATTCGATGGCGGTGTTGAGGGCCTCGGCGATCCAGACCTGGCCGATGGCCAGTATCAGGAGACACCACTCGCCCCGCGTGACTTCGAAATGGAACCCCAATGCGAGGACCAACACCGTCGAGATCAGATGGATCCAGGAGTTGTGCTGGGTGCGGATCAAGAGTCCGAGGCCCTGGAAAGCAAAGCGAAAACTTTGGATGCGATCGGTGATCTTGAATCGTTTGGTGGGCACGGATCCACCATAACGCCCGCGCTTGTTTCGGGCCATAGGGACACGCGGCAAGTTGGGAGATCCCTGCCCCGGGCCAAATCCGGCCCGCCGCTTTGCAGACCGCTTGGATTTTCGGCCCTAGAACCTGTGGGAAGTGCCACGCCCAAGTACGCTGGGCGTGATCGAAGCGCCCTCCCCGTTCCGCACGCGCCCGCATTCCCCAACTCCCCTATGGAGCCCCACATGCACCGTTCCCTTCGCCAATCACTCTCTTCGCTCGCTCCCGTTTGCCTGGCCGCATTCGCGTTCACCGCCTGCCAATCCGGATCGGTCGCCGCAGCGCCGAGCCCCGCCCCTGCAGTCGTGCAAAAAGACTCCAAGATCCAAACGCAAAAGGTCACGGACTCGATCTACATGCTGGTGGGCCGAGGCGGAAACCTGGGAGTTTCCGTGGGAGAGGATGGCCTGCTCATGATCGACGACAAGTTCGCCAACCTGGCTCCGGACATCAAGGAAGCCCTGGCCGCGCTCGCCAAGGACGCGGGACTCGACAGCGCGGACCCGCGCTTCCTGGTCAACACCCACCACCACGGGGATCACACCGGAGGCAACGCGGAATTCGGGGCGGACTCCACGATCATCGCGCAATCGAACGTGCGCAAACGCCTTGCCGATCCTGCGGCACGACGCACCATGCCCAAGGTAGGCCTCCCCATCGTGACCTTCGACCACGGGCTTTCCGTACACTTCAATGGTGAGGAGATTCGCCTGATGCATTTGGCGGCCGGCCATACCGATGGCGACACCGTGGTCCTTTTCATGGATTCGAATGTGGTCCACATGGGCGATCTCTGCTTCAACCACCTGTTCCCTTACATCGACACCGCTTCGGGCGGCACGGTGGCCGGGTACATCCAAAACATCGAGCATGTTCTCGAGAGCACCAACGAAACCACCCAATACATTCCAGGACACGGCCCCCTGGCCACCCGTGCCAACATCATCGAATTGCGCGACATGCTCAAGGGCGTGGTGAAGCTCGTACAAGAGGCCCACGCTGCAGGCCAAACCCCGGCGGAAATGAAAGCAGGCAAACTGCTTGCGCCCTATGAGTCCTGGAATTGGAATTTCATCACCGCCGACAAGATGATCGATACCGTGGCCGGGGAATTTGCGAAGCGCTGATCCCTGCAAATGGTGGAGGGACTCAATCCGGTAGGCCATTCGGGATTCGGGTCTAGGAAGGCCCATGCGAGCCGAACCCAGCTCGGCTCAGGCCAGCCCCCGGCCCATCACGGATCCGATCCCAGAGACCAGGGCTCCGGGCTCGGATTCCGCCGGGAAAATTCTAGCTGCGAAAGGGAGTCCACTCGCCTCCGACCTGCTCCCGGGTCGCACAAACCCCGGGGGGCATTTCATACAGGGCCGCGACACTTGCATCCCCTTCGACCATCTGCCCCAGGGAGGCCATCCGCCCCTCGGCTACGCTGTGATCCCCTGTTCCGCAAAGGAACTGCCATGCCTTGTCATCCCCGCCGTGGGACACAAACAGTATGGGGAGCCCGGACTCCAACACATGGCAACACGTGAACACCGCGGTGTTGCTCGGTTCCCTGAATCGTTCGCTGCTTTTCCTTCCGAAGAGTTTTTTGAACATGGTGAACTCGCCTATCCAGGATCAATCCGCAACCGAATCGATGAAATCCTTGGCCTCGCGCAAACCGGCCCCCGTTTCAGCCCGGTACTGTTTGATCGCTTCAATTTTGCGCCCGGATTTCAGGGCAGCTGCAACGGACTGGGAGAGGGCTTCGTAGGGGTCGTAGGTGAGGCCCGCCTGCTTGAGAAGTAGGTCGAGCTTGTTTTCGATTCGAACCAAGTCGGTTCGCACCTGCCGGAGGGATTCGTTGTTTTGGGCCGAAAAGAACATGTGTCAGGGGGATCCAGGAGTTGGGGTCGGGGCACCGATCCGTCCGCGAACTGCGGCCAGGGCGTGGCCCTAGAATACGACATCCGATGGATTCCATTCTGTCCGAAACCAGCTTCTGGAAAAGGGGCCGTCGCATGCCTGGAACCCGCCCCCGCCGATCGCGATACAGCATTGCAAAGCGCCTCCCAAAGCTGTCCAATCCGGGCCCCTGAGCCGTCCCCACACAAGTGCCACCCAACCGGTCCACAAGTTGAAAGCCACCAGTCCCAGCTCCGTCCCCCACGTTGTCATCATCGGAGGTGGATTCGCAGGTTTGCGGGCCGCCAGGGACCTGCGCAATGCCCAGGTCCGGGTCACTCTCTTGGACAGCAAGAACTACCACCTGTTCCAGCCCTTGCTGTACCAGGTGGCCACCGGAGGGCTTTCGCCCGCCAATATCGCCACCCCCCTTCGCCACATTCTGCGCAAGCAAAAGAACTGCGAGGTTCTGCTGGCCAAGGTCGTGGACTTCGACCCGGAACAGCAATGCGTGCTACTGGAGGATGGTCGCTTGTCCTACGACACCCTGATCGTGGC
>JARGOW010000107.1 GCA_029212955.1 Planctomycetota bacterium
GCAGAACCGCTTGGGCACGCTCACCCTGCGGGCCACCGGTGTCGGCTCGGAATCCAGCCTGGGCCGCATTGCCGCCGCAGTTCACGAGGCCCAATCCTCACGCCTACCCGTCCAACGCATCGTGGACCGGGTGGCCGCGGTCTTCGTTCCGGCGGTGCTGATCCTCGCCACAGCTTCCGCCTGGTACTGGTATCAGCACGCCGACTTGCGCTCCGCGATCTTGCACGCGGTGGCGGTGCTGGTCATCGCTTGCCCCTGCGCCTTGGGACTCGCAACCCCCATGGCTGTGGTGGTGGCCTGTGGACGTGCGGCCAAGGAAGGCATCCTGGTCCGCAATGGCGAGACCTTGCAACACTTGGCCAAGGTCAACGTCATGGCCTTTGACAAAACCGGCACGCTGAGCGAGGGCAAGCCGAAGCTCACGCGCATCGTGGCCCACCGCGATGGGGACGATGTGGATACCCTGCTCAAGCGAGCCGCCTCTGTCGAACGGTTGAGCGAGCAGCCCCTGGCCCGTGCCGTTGTGGACGCCGCGGTGGCCCGAGGGATCGAGACCCTAAACGTGGGTGACTTCGAGGCCCGACCGGGGGAAGGCGTGCAAGGGACCGTGGATGGACACCGTCTTTGGATCGGTAGCTGGAACGGGGCGTCGAGCCGTGGTCACGACCAAAACCAAATGCACAAACTGGCTGAGCCCATCCTGCGCGAGCAAGGCACGGTGTCCTTGGTCGAAGAGGATGGACGCCTGGCAGGCGCCTTGGGTTTCATGGACAAACTCCGTGGAACCAGCAAACCTGTGATGGAAGAGCTGCGTGAAATTTCGGTCGAACCGATCCTGCTCTCCGGGGATGACTTCCCCGTCGTGGAGCGCGTGGCCGCATCCCTTGGCTTGACGAACGCACAAGGCCGCATGGACCCCAATGGAAAGGCGAGCACCTTGCACGCCCTCCATGACGCAGGCCGTACCACAGCAATGGTGGGCGATGGCATCAACGACGCGCCCGCACTGGCCGCTGCTACGGTTGGAATCGCCATGGGCGGTGGAACCGATATCGCGCTTGAAACCGCCGATTGCGCGCTCCTTCACGATGATTTGAGCCGTCTTCCCGTCCTGGTGCGCCTGGGCCGAAAGACCATGGGAACCGTGCACCGCAATCTGCTCTTAGCCTTCGGCTACAACATCGTCGCGCTGCCCTTGGCCGCGGGTGTACTCAGCGATCGCTTTGATTTGGTGGTCCAACCCCACTGGGCAGCCGCCGCCATGGCGAGCTCGAGTTTGCTGGTGGTGCTTTCCAGCCTAAATCTGCGCCGGGTCAAGCTCTAACCTTTCAGGCGCATAACCCAGAGCAAAATCTCTGGATGGCCCGGGTAGTAAACCATGGCCTGCTCCAAGTGATGGATGGCATCGGCGGTGGCGCCCCCTGCTTCCGCAGCACTGGCCGCTGCCAGATAGTCGTCCAAAGTGGGCTGGGCGTCGTGCGCCAATAGCCCCACTTCCGGTTCGGGCTGTTGAAGGGTCAGCGCACCCGGCTCCGGGGCGGGCGGTGCGCAATTGAGCGGTACGGGCGGTTCGAACGGACCCGGCGGCGTGAAGTGAAATTCGGACCCGGGCGGGTTCAAACCAAACTGGGGGTTGGTGGCCGAGCCCTCACGCAACGCCACGGCGCGGGAAACTAGCGAATCCCAAGCCTGATAGACATTGCGCATGAGAGCCGTTCGCTCGAGTCCGTTGCAGGCCACGCTCCCATGGGTCAAACACGCCAAGCGAAGGAAAGCATCCGCTCCCATCCCTTGGGAATCTTGCACGCTCCAGAGTTGCCCACCGAGTACGACCACACGGCCCACCAGCTCGCCGCCCGCGGGATCTGAGAAAACCAGAATCTCCACCGTGTGGGCACCTAGGCACGCAAGCTTCAGATACTCGAACAATCCGCAATCGGAAGCCCCTTGGCTTTCCGGCTGGGCCTCACCCAGCACCTGCTGCACGTGCTCGAGGAGCACATTCAAGTCGAATGGCTTGGCCAAGGTCACCAACCCCGACCGCTCGGGAATGTACTCACGATAGGCTTCTAAATACCCGGAAATCAGGACCACAGGCGGGTTCAAGCCGCGCATGTCCAGTTCGCCCAAAATGTCCAAACCGCAGCGCTCGGGCAAATTGAGATCCGTGAGAATCAGGTCAGGCGGATGGCTCTCCAACACATCCACCGCAGCTTGGACCAAGCCAAAGCCGAGGGCTTGAACCCCAGGCAAACGCCCGAGGGCGTCGATCAAACCGTCCCGAAGGCCCGGTTCATCCTCGATTACGTATACGAGTCCCATGCTCCTTTCCAATGCGCGCGGCTGCGCGCTGTCCCCAGTAGGTCCCCTAACCTACAAGCATCCATTCGGCATCACCGGCCAAGCACCTCAAGCTCGCTATTTTTCCCGGGCCACGATGTAACGAATCAAGGCATCTTGGCCCACGGTCTCAAGCTCGAGTTCCAAATCGAAACTCACGCCATAGCGCAGTTCCGATCGCTCCATTCTCCGGTGCATAACCTTGCCGAAAATCGTGGTGGTGTTCTCATCCTTGGGCAGTCCGGGGAACTGGAAGTGAATCCGAATGGCCCGCTGGGTGTGCAGGTGGTTTTCCGTATCCCGATCCACGGCCAAGCCCACTCCTGAGGTGGAGATATCCACCACCCGTGCTTCGAAAGTCTCTCCGCCATCCACCCGACCCAGGCTCACCTGCACCGGGGCGTCCGCAGATGGCTGAACCCGGTGGGAGGCCCGCGACGGAAAGAGAACCCAAAGGTCCTCGGGGATCTTCGATTGGAATTCCGGGGTCAGCGTGTATGCGAAGCGGTATGCGCGCCCACCAGGCAATTCATTGCGCTCCATGGCACATGCCGGCAATGCGGGCAGGGTCAGATTCAGGCCATTGATAAAGATCGAAAGTGGCTGGGTCAGGCCAAAAGCGGGCAAATCATCCCCCCAAAATTGAACCTTGAGGGTGCCACCGGTGAAGTGCACGAGTGTCCCCTCATACTCCTCCCCGTCGGGCCCTTGAACCGCCACCGTCAATCCTGAAAGGGTGCTGGGATCGAACTGGTTCGTAGATTTAGAATGAGTCATAACGAATATGTAGAAGGCCTTATGCGCCCAATATCGACGGGGAAAAGAGCCCGTATAAACGTTCCGTGCAGTAGCGAATTCAGATTGGGGAAAATGAGCCACCAATTCGCCCCCGACTGCCTATTGGTGTCTAGTCACGCCCATGAAGAACCCTCCAAGTACCATCAAACGCCTGATCTCCGCTCTCTCAGAGATGGAAACCGGGCGTTTCAATCCCCAAGGGGTGGCCGATTTGCTCAGTCAGGCCAACATTTCCTCAACGGACATAGGTCCGTTTATTCATTTTCGAGCAGATCGCTACACGCGGAACCTGGTTTACAGTTCCCAGACTTTCGAAGTGATCGTGCTTTGCTGGCCACCAGGTTCGAGTTCGCCTGTCCACGACCATTGCCAGCAATTGGGCTGGGTTCGTGTCCTGGAAGGCTCGCTGGAAGAAGTGCGATACTCCAGCGCGGGCCAACCGGAAGGGCTGGATGAGACCAAGAAGTGGTCCCCTGAGGTTCACAGTCGTGTGATCCTCGAAGCCAGCAAAGCCGTGTCCGCTGTCGATAGCCAGTATGGAATCCACAGCCTTACCGCATTGGATGAACCCACGATCAGTCTGCACTTCTATTCCAAACCCCACGACTCCTGCCTTGTCTTCGGGGGCAAGGGTGGACAAATCGATCGCAAGGATCTCTCCTACGACACCACCCCGGACTCGCGTACCAAGCAACTGTCCTAGGGATTTGAAGATCAAAAGAGCAGGGCCTGCGCTTTCGCGCAGGCCCTGCTCTTTTTTCATGTGCGACAAACCACTTCTAGCGATCTTGCGCCTGCTTCTTGTGCAAACGCTCGCGGTACCGTTTGTAAAAGCGCGTGTGACGATTGTCGTCGTGCTCCACGCGTTCTCCATCAATGAAGACATGCCGCACCTTGGAGGTGATCTCCAACAGGTGGGAGTCGGTCACCACCACATCGGCGCGACGCCCTGGGATCAAGCTGCCCACTTCTTTCTCAAGGCCTAGGATCCGGGCCGGATACAAAGTGACCGCCCTGGCAGCTTCCTCGGCGGGCAAGCCATAGGCCACAGCCGTGGCCGCATTGAAGGGCAGGTTGCGCTCGTTCTCTGGATCCACGCACGCGATGGCGAAAGGGATTCCAGCCCGGGCCAATACGGCCGGCCCCGCAAACACGGAATCGAAGGGATCGTATTCGGAAGCAGGAAGCGACCAGATCGGCCCAATCACAACCGGCATACCGCTGGCTCGAATGGCGTCCACCACCTTCCAACTTTCCTTGGCCCCGTACAGGACCGCGTCCAGCTCAAGTTCCTCCGCAAAGCGCAGGGCGTACAAGATGGTCTGGGCATTGTTCGCGTGAAGGGCGACGCGACTCTTGCCCTGGGCAAAAGGCATGAGGGCATGCAGCCGCGGATCAAACTGCGGCGCAGGCCTTCCATTCTCCTCGGCCCAAGCCAGTCGATTGCCATAACTGCGCGCATTCTCAAAGTCCTCCTTGAGATCGCTGATGCGTTCGGCGCGCTTCTCAGCCCGACTCTTGGCGTTCTTGTCCCCATCCCGTTCGCGGTTGGGCGACCTGGGGAATTGCACATGCAACATGGAGCGCTCCAGCGTCATCATCTCCTCCCAAGTGTCCCCGTCCAAGTCGATCACAGCCGATTGTCCAACCAGGGGGCCACCGCCACTGGGCACCACCTGGGCGCGGGTGATGCCGTTCCAGCGCGTGATACCTATGTGGGCCGAATCGGCATGCACCGAGGAAATCACGCGCAGGTCCGGTTGGTTGCCACCGATCTCTCGGGTGTCCACCGTGGCGCGGATCGAACCGATTTCAAACAGGCCCAAGGAACTGTTCAACGCAACCATGCCGGGCCAGAGATGCTTCCCGGACACGTCATAGCGCTCGGCTTCCTTGGGAACGTGAATCTTCTTTCCAATCTGGGTGATGCGCCCGCCTTGCATGAGCAAGGTCGCGTTCTCGATAGGATCGCCGTACATGGTGTGCACGGTTCCGCCCACCAGGGCGGTGATTGGGCCTTCGCCCTCCACCGAGACCATGGGGGGCTCCATCAACTCGCGCACCTTGGCCGGTTTGGTCTGCAACTCGAAGGGATCCCAAAGCGAGTATTCGATCTGGCCGTCGACCATGGTCCACAGGACCCTACTGAACGCGGACATGGGATCCCCGTTCAAGAGTACCAGATCCGCATCCTTATTGACCTCGATCGACCCAACCCAGTCTTCGATGCCCAGCTGCTTGGCAGAATTCAAGGTGACCAGTTGCAAGGCGGTCACCGGATCCAAATCCGCGTAGCGGATGCTCTTCGCGGCTTCGTCATAGAGACGTCGCACCATTTCGTCGCTGTCGGAATTCACCGAGGTGAGAACCCCGCCCTCATGCATGAGCGCCGCGTTGTGGGGAATCGCGTCGTAGGCCTCGATTTTATAGGACCACCAATCGGAGAAGGTGGAACCACCCACGCCCGCTTCCTCCATTTCGTGCACGACTTTGTAGCCATCGAGCACATGCTGCAAGGTAGCGATCTGGAAACCGATGACCTGCGAAGCCCGAATGAACATCAGAATCTCGTCGGCCCGGTAGCAGTGCGAGTGCACATGGATGCTGCCGTCCAGAACACCAGCCAGGGCTTCCAGGCGCAAGTCCTTGCGGGGAGGACTGGGGTTCTCGCCGCGGAAGGTGGCCCGGTCAAAGGCCTTCCATTCCGCCTGGTATTCCCGGGCCCTTTGGAAGGCCCGGTAATACAAGGACTCCACCCCCATTCGCGTGGCCGGGAAGCGGTCCCCCGATCCCCAGTTGGAACGCTTCACGTTCTCGCCCTGGGCGAATTTGATCCCCTGTTTGGCGTGGGAGAAGCGTAGGGAATCCGCATCACGATCCTCGGACCAACGCAGTTTGAGCACCTCGTCCTGCCCTCCGATCGCGTTGGCGGAACCGTGCAGCAGGCGGATGGTGGTCACGCCCCCGGCTAGTGCCCGATAAAGGGCCACATCGTCGGCATTGACCTCGTCGGAGATACGCACCTCTGCCGTGATGGAGAGGGAGCCCTCGTTGATACCGCGCTCGATCGCCATGTGCGAGTGGTTGTCCACCACCCCCGGCACCAGGTGCATGCCCGTGCCGTCGATGATTTGGGCGTCCTCGTGGAATGGCCCATCGTAGAGCCCTACCCCCGTGATCTTGCCGCTGGACACATGCACGTCCCCCACAAATGCGGGACGGGTCGCCGTATGGATGGTGGCATTACGGATAATGCAATGTTCGGCCGCTTGCAGGGCGGGTTCGCGCTCCACATCGGTTTCGATGGGATGATCGAATTGAACGGGAGTCGCGGCGAGGGAGCTGACCAGGAAGGTCGCACCGAGTAGGTTGAGAATGATGGACTTCATTAAAGCTTGCCTCCTTTGGGCTTGCGTTCGCCCTTGATTGTCATTTCCAGGGACACCACGGGGTGCTCGGTCGCTGCGGTGGCTTCCAAACGGTCACCTTCCACCGAGCCGGTCACGTTGATCGGAACGGACATGCCTTCGATATCCAATTCACCACCCAGGGTGAACTCATTGCCGGAGAGTTGGCCTTCCAAGGCCACCACTTCCTCTTCGCCTTCGGATACGACCCGGGCCTCACCGGAAACCGCGCCGTCCTCGGTCATCTTGAACTCGAAGACCCCGGTCATGCCGCCCTCGGCGAAGGTGAGCTGCCAGGTGCCTGAGAGGTCGGCCTCGGGGGCTTCCTCCACCTTGGCCTCCCATTGCTTCAAGTGACCGTCCACGAAGGAAAAGCGCACCTTGGCCTTTTCGTCGAAGGGATCCGCGGTCCAGAGGCAGACATTCGCGCCAGAACCTGGTTGCAGGCTGCCTAGCTCATTGGATAGGCCCAGCCAATTCGCCGCATCGGCGGTCATGGCACGTTGCAGGGACTCGCGAGGATACCCGGCTTCGACCAGGGCACGTGCCTGGGACATCAATTCATCGCACGACTCGGAGCCGCTTCCGAAATACACGGCCACGCCGGCTTCCTGTAGACGAATGCCATTGTCCCGCTGCAACTCCCAGCGGCGACGCCGCTCTCGCTGAAGTGCCAAGGGCTCCTCATATTCGAAAGGGTCGGCCTCTTTGGAGGATTTTTTATCTTTGCCCTCTTTGCCCTCTTTGTCTTTTTTGCCCTTCTTGTCCTTCTTGCTTTTCTCTTTCTTCTCGTCGGGGTCCTTCACCTCCTTCGCCCACTGAAGCGTGAGGATGACCGGAATATCCATGGCAGCGAGCTGTTCGGACAATTGCCACGCTTCGCGTCCACCGGCGATAGCGATCTTGAGTTTGAATTCATCCGCCAGGCGGATCCACCGGCGGATATCCCGGGCGCTTTGCGCCTCACAGATCAACCGTTGTTCACCGGATAGCAGAACCGCTCCGGCCTTGAGGCCGGGGTCGTAAGCCGGTCGCGGTCCCGCGAGACCCTTTTCCTTTCGATCCCGCAACTCGCTCTGCCAGGACGAATCCATGAGGAATTGGCGAAGCTGGGCATGCATGCCCATTAGCGTTGTCGGATATCCATTTCCCCGGGCGGCGAAGGCCGCGTGTCCAAACACCCGGTCGGAGAGAACCATATCCCGGGGAGCGCCATCCCCCAGCAAGGCTGCCGCACTCATGCCCGAGAGAATCTCCCCGTGGGGTACCGATAGCATGGCGCCGAACCCCGCCTTACGCTTGGCTTCCAAATCGGATTCAGAAAGGGAGAAAGCGGATGCCGCCGACCAATCGGGCTGAATCCCCTTGCGGTTGGCCTCGCGCATTTCGATCCGAACATCACCGCGTGTTGAGATCGGCGTGTCCCGGGTTGCCTGGGGCTCGGGCATTTCGATGCCGGCATAACTAAACACATCCACAAAAGCCGGGATCGCCAAAAGGTCGTCGGCTGGCAGCACCCGGTATTCCCCGGACACCTCCTGGGCAGCGGGGAGTACGGCTTCGATGTGTCCGCCCTTCAACAGGAGGGTGTACTTGGGAGCATCCGCGTCGCTGGAAAGGCGAACACCGGTGAGAGCGTAAGGCTCCGGCGCTTTGGAGGCCCGCTGGGCAGAGGCCGGCGCAACCAACGTTGCCAATCCGACCAGGGGGAGAAGGAAATTTCGCATGCCCAAGAATAGCGAGGCATGGCGATTCGCGGGAAGCGGATACCGCATTCCTGCCAAGGGAACACGCAAGGCTTTTGTGATAGGCCCAAGGGATGCGCATGCGCCCTCGATTCCGTGCCCCGCGTCCACGACTTGGGCGTAGGCCCCGTTCCAGTGGCCGAGCCGCCTAAAGGGCCCGCAACCACTCGGGCACAAACGCCGCCTTGCGCGGGTTGGCCAGAACCTCGTCGAGCACGTTCACCAGGGCATCCTTGTCCTTGCCCAGCGTTCCCTTCAGCGCCAGGTAGTTGCTGGCGTGATTGGAACGGAAGATTGTGCTCTTCAGATCCAAGTTGGCGAGGAAAGTACGCAGCTCCTGGGCCAATTCGATGGGTGTCAATTCGTCGACTTCACCGTCGAGTTTTTGATCCCAAAGCGGGGTACCCTCCACGGGCGTGACCACCAAGGTGCTGAGGAAACGTGGGGCGATGGCTTGAATCACCCGGGCCGATTCGCGGGCGTGCTTGTCGCTGCCCTTGCGCCCACCCACGCCCAACAGGATCATGGTCGACAGCTTGATGCCCGCCTCATGGGCTTTATTCGCCACGCGGATCATCTCAGCCCCATCCACGCCTTTTTCCATGTGCAGCAAGGTCTCGTCGCAGCCCGATTCCACGCCCAGATAGTATTGGGTCAGACCCGCCTGCTTGAGTTCGCGCATCTCTTCCACGGTGCGAATCTGCAGGGATTGGGGTGACGCGTAGCAGGACACCCGCTGAAGGTTGGGGAAGGCTTCCCGAATCGCATCCAGCACCTGGTGCAAGTAGCTCGCTTTGGCAACCAGCGCATCCCCATCGGCCAGGAAGATCTTGCGAACACCCCGGGTGTGATGCTTGG
>JARGOW010000108.1:0-4348 GCA_029212955.1 Planctomycetota bacterium
AAGGACAAAGCGAACGCCCCCGTTACTTCTTCTTTTTCTTCTTCTCTTTCTCTTTCTTCGGCGCCGTTTCAGAAGACTTCGGACCCTTACAGCTGATCAGATAACCCAACCAAGCCTCACAGTTCTCACCGACCTCGCTGTATTCAAAGATCCCGTTGCCCTCGTCCTCGTCGTCTTCGTCCGTGCCCTCGAAGTAAGGACGCACCTCAGAGAAACCAGCCTCAAACAGAATGTCCCGCAACTCGGTCAGGTGCCAAAAGCGCCAGTTGTACTCGAACGCATCGATCCACTCGGAGCCGTCGCGAAAACGGAAGTGAATCGCACAGTTGTACTCCCCACTACCCGGGTTGTACTCCTTCTGATCCCACACATAGGTGAAAGCGCCACCATCGATTTCGCGCTCTTCTTCCATCTCGCTCATGGCCTCCGGACCCCCGTACAAGTCCACCACAAACAAGCCGTCATCGGCCAGGTCTGCATAAACGCTCTTGAAGTAACCGAGCAGTTCGGAGCGCTCCTTGAAGTACCAGTACGAGAAGTTCTGGGCGCAGGTCAGGTCCGGTTTTTTGTCGGCGGGGTTGCGCACGTCCGACAGGTGGAAGGTCATGCGATCCTCCCAGTTTTCGATCTTGCCGAAGTTGCGGTTCTTGCCCCAGTTCACGGGAACGGGGTCCAGATCGAAGCCCTCTGCCGTGTTGCCCCCGTCGCGCTTGATGAACTCCGCGGCCATGGCGGCGGTCCCGCAGAAGTCCTCGCGGAAGTGGCGCATGGGCCGGCCGCGCAGGGCCTCGAATTGCTCGGTCACAAAGTCCACGTCCGTCTCCGGAGAGTTCACCGAACGCTGGTACAGGTCCAAGTGATCCGCAGACTTGCGGTTCAATCGGCGGTCCTTCTTTTTGAGAGAGCCCTTTTCCTTCTTGTGCTTCTTATTGCGGGTGGTACTTGCCATTTTTCGATTCCTTACTTTGGAAGGAAACCCTTCGGCTCCCCCTCGTTCCAACTCGGACGCTCCTTGGCATTGCTGAGTAACAACGCCGCCGCCAGGGCCCCCCGGGCCGTGCCGGCCAGGTGCTCGAAGTCGATGGTCGCCATCTCGTCGCTCACCTGGTGATAATCCTTGTGCATGTTGTAAGAAGAAAGCGTCTGACCTACCACACCTTTGCGCACAAACACGATGTTGTCGGAGCGCGAAAAGAAGTTCATTTCGGGCCGTTTGTCTTCCACTACAGGGATTCCAGCGGCCTGGAACATGGGTCCCAGGTTGCTGCGCTCAAACCCAGAAAGCCAAAGCTTGCCCGAGCCCCCCACCAGGTCATCGGGGCGCCCCAGCATCTCGAGGTTTAGGTTGCAGACGATGTTTTCCAGGGGGAAGGGCGGGTTCTCCACGAAATACTCAGTGCCCAAAATGCCCTTTTCCTCTGCGGCGGCCAGCAGAAAAACAAAGGTGCGCGCGGGAGGATCCCCGGCGGCCATGGCCTCTGCCAACTCCAACAGAACCACCACGCCGCTGGCATCGTCGTCCGCTCCGTTGAAGACCGTGTCCTCCTCGGGCCCGCCGCTGCGCGTGCCCACATGATCATAGTGGGCCGAAATCACGATGACTTGCTTGGCCATGTCCGGGTCTTCCGGGGTGCCGACCCCAGGAATCACGCCCACCACATTGTTTTCGTGGATCGTCTCCGTTTTCTGTTGAGATTCGATGGATGCTGTGGACACGCTGGCAAGCATGCCGTCGAGCTCCCCGTACAAGGTCAACACGGGAACGTCGCCTTCGCCCTTGCGCTCGCCCCATGCGGGTGTGATTCGATCGGGGCTCCTATCGAGGAGCTTGCGTTCTTTTTTTCCCGTTCGGTAGCGCAACACGAGGGCGATGCCGTCCTCCGAATGTTGTTTCCACCAGGTGCGCCATTCCCTGGAGCTTCCCTGGAAGAGCACAGCCTTTCCCTTCAATTGGTCGGCCGTATCCTGACCTTCGGGCTGCACGGGCACGACCGCAAGGGAGTCCAAGGATTTTAAGCCCCGACGGCCGCCCACACGAAACTGACTTCCATAGGTGAGCGCATGGGTTTTGCCATCCGCGCCGGTTAAGACCAAGCGAGGAACCACGGGTTCGGTGACCTTTTCAAAGGGAGCCGGCTGAAAGTACTCGCCATTCCAGCCCGGAGCCACGCCCGCTTGCTTGAGGCACGCACGCAGGTATTGGGCCGCTTTCAGTGCGTCCTCGGTGAAGGCCTCGCGCCCGCGCAACTCGTCGCTGGTCAAGAAACCCATATGGGCTTTCATCGAGGAAATCTCAATGGCGGCGTTGGCCGGGGCCAAAGGAGTGGGATCGCTATCGGTTTGAAGCGTAGAGGCGGAAATCAATAGGCCCGCGAAAACGGGGCTGAGCAGGGTCCAATGCATGGGGTGTATTCTAGGGCATTGCGCGACGATGTAGCGCTTCGAATCCCTGGCCATACCTGGCGACAACGGGAGTCGCGCTGCCACCAAACACAAAGCCCGCCGCGCTGCTGGATGCAACGCCGCGGGCTTCTGGATTCAGCAGAATCGGAAGGAGGGGCTAGGCCACCACTTCGCGAATCGTGCGGAACAACAGCTCGTTGTCCTTGGGATCGCCCACCTGGACGCGCACAGCGCCGTCCATTCCGCGGGGAACACTGACCATGCCTGGGGCCAAGCGACGGTTCACCTTGCGCGCCAGATCCGACGGCTGCTGAACGTGCAGGAGAATCCAATCTCCCACCGAGGGCATGGGATTGATCCCGGGAATCGAGGCCAATCGTGAATAGAAACGATCCTTTTCCCCATCATCTTCGTAGTGCATTTGGTTTCCTCCAGGAACCATGGAAATGCGATAGGACGGACGACCCCACGTCGTCCGGGACCACGGCTTCCGGAACCCTCCCGAAGCTGCGGTGCAAGAACGTGTCGACCCTCCCAAGGGTCATGAACACGTCCTTCCCGTGTGGCACCAAGCTATCTGGTGTTGTCAGATCCTACAAGCACAACCTGTAGCTGTTTGCTTACGCTACCCTGTGAAGCGCTCCCCTCAGCCTTTCCGGCGGACCCCGCAATTCCGGCGGAAGCCTTTGTAAATCAAAGACTTGCCATCGCCGGGGGACATGGCAAGGTCACAGCTACGCACTCCCCACCCCCCCATGTGAAAATTCCTTATGTCCGCCCCGCACAAGGTTCGCGTTCCAGCTTCCACTTCCAATCTAGGCCCCGGTTTCGACCTGCTGGGCCTTTGCCTGAATCTGTATCTTCAGGTGGAATTGAGTTGTGAGCCCGCCCCGCAGGACGTGGACCGGTTCGCGCAACTGACCGGAGAAGCCTCCGGCCTGCCGCGCTCACCCGAAAATTTGGTGGTGCGAGCTTTCAACGCCCTACGGGTCCACGAGGGCCACAACGAGTCCTTGGACCGGAGCTGGGCCATGGACTCCGAAATCCCCGTAGCGCGGGGTCTGGGGTCCAGTGGGGCCGCCACAGCGGCAGGCTTGCTGCTGGCCTGTCAAACCATGGCGATTGAGCCCAAGGCCCACATGGACACCCTGGTGCGCCTGGGAACGGAATTGGAAGGCCACCCCGACAACGTGGTGGCCTCCCTCGTGGGCGGCTGCGTGCTCACCATTCAATGCGAGCCCGACTTCCGGGTTCTGCGGCAGGAGATTCACCCCGACCTGGCCTTTGCCGTGGCCTGGGGCAACACGCCCCTGCACACGGCCACATCGCGACGGTGCCTTCCCACCCAAATCCCCTTTGAAGCGGCATTGGATCAGCCCCGCCGATTGGCAGCCCTGCTCGAAGGCCTCCGCAGTGGAGACCCCGCCTTGCTCCGCCACGCCCGCACGGAACACCTGCACCAGGGGGCCCGACTGCCCCTCATCGCCGGCGGCTCCGCGGCCCTGGATTCCGCCCATGCGGCGGGCGCCCACCTGGCCACGATCAGCGGCAGCGGCTCAAGCCTGATTGCGATCGGCCCCCACGACCAGGCCCAAGCCATGGCCGATGCCCTGGGCCACGCTCTCCAAGCCGCCGACGCACCGGCCCACTGGCGCGTGGCCCTTCCCGTGTAACTCCCGCGCCAAAAACAACTCGAGGCCCGGCCCGCTGCGTTGCGCTGCGGGACGGGCCTCGATTCGATTGGCGGAAGGGATTCCGCTAGGCGGGTTCCCAGGTGTCGGGCGCGGGCAGCCCCTTCCAACGCACGGCCAATTTCTTTGCCGCCTTCAAGTCCGTTTGGTGAATGTAGCGGTCCACCTGTGCAGCGGCCACGGGAGCCACGCACAACTGGCGGAACCCCGCGGCAAGAAGCAGGGGCACGTTTTCCTCCCGCGCCACGGTCACA
>JARGOW010000108.1:4358-9122 GCA_029212955.1 Planctomycetota bacterium
CCTTCTCATTGGCGCCCTCTGCAATACTCGTGAGGGCGCGCAACACAAAGGGATGCAAGCGTTCGAAACAACCGCTGAAGTTAGGCTCATCCCGGTCCGCGGCCAGGATGTATTGCTGCAAGGAATCCAACGCAACCACGAGGAAGTCCGCTTCCTCGGCTAAGTCCTGCACTCCGAAGACCGAAGCCGGTGTTTCCAAGACCACTCCCACCTGGAGGTTTTCGCAGTGAGGAATCCCTTCGCGCTCCAGGGCATAGCGCTCCTCGAAAAGGAATTCGCGCACGCTACGCAATTCACTGCAATCCACGACCTTGGGAATCGCAATCCCCACTTCCCCACCGTACCCGTGGGCCGCGCGCAGAATTCCGGTGAGCTGCCGGCGCAACAGATTGGGTGTACGCAACAAGGCGCGGATGCCCACCTGGCCCAGGGCCGGGTTCGGTTCGCGATCCGTGTGCATGTAGTTGAGCCCCATGCCGGAGTCCAGATCCGCCAAACGAAAGGTCACCGCTCCGCCACGTGCGCTCTCCAAAACCGAACGGTAGTGCTTCTCTAGGGTGTTGACCCCCGGGACCGTGTGATCGAGTAAAAACAGCAATTCGGTTCGATACAGGCCCACTCCGCGCAAACCCAATTCGCCGGCCGTACCCACTTCCGGCAGGTTTCCGCAGGTCGCGCAAATCTCGACCAGCTGATCGTCTGCGGTCCGCGAGTCCAAGCGTACGCCCTTCCCGCCACTCTCTTGGCCGTCAGAATCCTGGGTGTGAAACTGTTCGAGCAACCGCGCATCGGGCCGCACATGCACCAAACCATCGGTGGCATCGACCAACAATTCATCGCCCGGTTGCACCTTATCGAACAAGCCTTCCACACTGGTCAAGGTCGGAATGCGCAAGGAGCGCATCAGGATCGCTGCCTGGCCAGTCAAACTTCCCTGTTCCGTTACCACGGCGCGCACGCGCCCCGCGGCCAAACCGAACACATCTGTTGCGGTCAGCTCCCGTGCGATCAACACATACGATGCAGGCCCATCCAAATCCCCGATGGAGTCTTCGCTCGGTTCTTCCGCATGCAGCTCCAGGTTTCTGAGGACGCGCACACCGACCTCGCGCAGGTCCGCAGCCCGATCGCGCAGCACATCGTTCTCAACCAACCGGGAGATTCGATCGAAGTCCAAGATCACCTTGGCGATCGCACCTTCCAAGGCCATCTGTTCGGAGAGAATGAGGTTCTCCACATCCGCGAGGAACACCGCATCCTTCAGGCGCTCCAACTTCGAATCGATCAATGCGATCTGCTCGGTGGAATCTTCGCGGGTGAGCCGCTCGCGCAAGGAGATCAATTGATCTTTCGAGATCTCCAACCCCGAATGCAGGCGATTCAACTCGCCTTCCACCCCAGCCTTCGGCACCCGACGCACGGGCATGGATTCCAAATCGCGGTCGCCAAAATAGGCCGGACCAAAGGCCATGCCGGGAGAGACCAGGGTGCCTCGCAGGGACACCCCCGTTTTTTCTTTCTCGGGCCCGGAGCTTTGGGCGTCTTGCTGTTCGGTGTGCATGGGAGAGGCTTTTCGAGCTGGGTTCGGAGGGATCGGGCTCCCCCAAACCCGGGGGACAGGCTGCCAGTCTAGCAAGGCTTCCCCGCGGTCTCCATGGCTCCCATGCCCCACCCTGACCGCCATTCCGGGCCCAAGTGCCCCACCGCTGGGACGATTCCGCCCCCCAACCCCATGCGGTTCAAGCCCCGCATCGGGCTTGCCGAAGGTTACCCAGTCCCCGAACTGCCCCCACGGCTCCGGGAGCCTCACCCTACCTCAAAGGGCCCAAATCGGCCAATCACCATGACTCACCCCTTTACCTGCCCCGAAGACTGGACCAAATGGCTGTCGGAAGGCACTAGCACGGGCTTGCAAATGGCCATGGTCACGCCCACGTACCTCAAGGATGAGCCCGAGCTCGAAACCGGTGGTGCCGCTTCGGCCATGATCTACTTCAGCGGCCCCGTCAGCGGCAGCTTCTTTCTGAACATGGACAAGGAAGCCCTGCTGTACCTGGCTGGCGAAATGCTCATGGAAGAGCAAAAAGAGATCAATGAGGACGTGATCGATGCCCTGGGCGAGATCGCAAACCTGACCGCAGGAGCCACCAAAGACGTGCTCCAGGCCGCAGGCATCAGCGTAGAGGGCATTTCCGTGCCCTCGGTCATGCTTGGATCGTCCTTCCAAATGTTCCACACCCCGGACACGCGCCTGCAATCGGTGACCTTCACCCTAGAAGGCATGGATGGACTGCCCGAAGACAAGCGCCAGTTCTCGATCAACGTGGCGCTGGCCCAGCCTGGCGCCCCACTGTAAAGGACTCCGGAGAGCCTAGGCTTCGAGCTGGGCAACGATATGCCCGCATTCGGGCAGCAGGATCTTCTCCATGGCCAAGCGTAGGGCCTTGGGCGATCCTGGCAAGGCACACACCAGTTTGCGTGTATGCACCCCTGCCAAAGCCCGGCTCAAGATCGTAGCCGGCCCGATCTCCTGGTAGGAGAGTTGGCGGAAGAGTTCCCCGAACCCGGGGATCGTGGACTCCATGAAACCCGCCAAGGTATCGGCGGTCACATCCCGCGCCGCCAAGCCGGTTCCGCCGGTAAAAAGCACCACTTGCACGGTGGAATCCGTCACCAGCGCCCGCGCCTGGGCCAGGATTTCCTCGCGGTCATCGCTCACCCAAGCACGCTCCACCACGCGGTGCCCTGCAGCCTCCAAGGCCTCCACCAGGTACTGGCCACCCGTGTCCTGCTCGCCACGGCGCGTGTCGCTCACTGTAACCACGGCAAACCCCAAGCTCCCCTGGCCCTGCTTGCGATGCTGCTCTAGGCCCATGCCGCAGACCCCATTCCGTGGACTCGACCCACGAACCGCTTGACGCGCTCGGGATCCACCGGCGCATCCAAGACCCCATCGACCTTGAGCGAAGAGGCCACGATGGCCCCATCGGCCTGGGCCAACAAATCACCCGCGTTGCCCTCGTCCGTACCCGAACCCAGCAGCAAAAAGGACTCGGGCAAGACCTGGCGAATGCGTTGAACCCGGTCGGCATCGGGCGCCTGGCCCGTGCCCAATCCACTCACAACCAGACCATCGGCCATGCCGCGCTTCCACGTGTCGATGGCCGATTGCTCCAGGGATTCGCTGCCCAAGGGTGTGGCATGCTTCACATGCACATCGGCCAATACCGCCGCGTCGGGGCAGAGGGTTTGTCGGCGCCGCATGGTTTCGGCCGCGACACCCTGAATCAGTCCTTGATCGGTGACAGCAGCTCCCACGTGTACGTTCACTCGCAGAAATCCGGCACCGGTCGCCGCGCACAGGGCCAAGGCTCCTGCCGCATCGTTGCGCAATACGTTGGCTCCCACGGGCAAGTCTTCGGCTTGCTCCAAAACGGCGCCCAGGGCCAACGCCATGGAGGCGATCGTTTCGGGCGGAACCGTGTCCCCGTAAAAAGGCTTGTCGCCAAAGTTCTCCACGATGAGGCCGTCCACTCCACCTCGAATCAACGCGCGCGCATCGGCCTTGGCCCAATCCACCACCTGGGCCATGGATCCTTCGAATCCGGGAGCGCCGGGGAGTGCCGGCAAATGCACCACACCAATCACGATGCGGCGCTCGGTCAAGGCGGGAAAGAGGGTGTTCAACTTCATGGTCGTTGTGGCTTTCAAAACGGCGGGCCTGGCGGTTGACCCCTGGCGGGCTGCACTTCCCAATCTAGCAGGCCATCCTATCCGCCCGTAGTCGCACCCTCGGTCTTTCGTTGCAAGGGGCACAAGGCTGGCTTGCCGTCGCCTGGTGCCCCACAAAAAAAAACGAGGGAGGTGCCTTCGAAAAAGCACCCCCCTCATTTGTTATGGAGCCAGAGATCGGGTTTGAACCGACGACCCTCGCTTTACGAAAGCGATGCTCTACCACTGAGCTACTCTGGCCTTGTTCGATTGTCAGCGAGCCGTTTCCAGTCCCGGTGTTGACCGGCCGGCCCGACGCGCAAAGGGTACGCGCCGGGCCGGTGTCCGGAAAGACAAGATCGTTGGTTCTTCGGTCGAACCATCGCCCTGTCTCGAATTGTCAATCCCCACCGGGGTGGAGATTCTGCCCCCGGCTTACTGGGCGCTGGTAACCGTGCTGCGCACGCGGCGCATCAGGTCGGCACGCTCTTCAGCGGAAAGCGAGAAGCGTCCCAGGGCGCGGCCCGCTGCGGAGCGAACCCCGAGGCTGGCGTCGGAGACGAACACGCTGCGAAGACCGTCGATGGAGTCGGCATCCACGTTGTGGCGGCCAAGGATTCCAGCGATAGCATCACCTGCGGCCGAGCGAGCGGCGTCGCTGCGAGCGGTGTCGGTCAGGACGGCGAGCAGACCAGCGGACTCGGCGGAGGTACCGGCCAAACCCAGTGCGTGCATCGCAGGGATGCAAACCGTGTCGGGGCGGTGCGCCAGGGTGCTGGCTAGGGCGTCGAGGGTTCCACCGATGTTGTGTCCGGCGGCGGCGAGTTCAGCAAGGGCCTGGGCGGAGTGGGCGGCCAAGCGGTCGGCTTGGGCGCGGTCACCGGTCAGGTTCTCTTCGAAGACGGAATCCAATGCGGAGATATCGGCCACGTCGGAGATCACTCCGGCGAGGCGGTCGGCGTAGGCCTCTCCAATCGCTTCACTCTCGGTGAGCATGAAGACGGGGGTCTGTGCCATGGCGGTGTTGTCCGCAATGTTCACGAGCACGGCGTC
>JARGOW010000109.1:0-3924 GCA_029212955.1 Planctomycetota bacterium
AGTTGCACCCGGTTGGCTTCCGGCAGGACCTTCGTCACCGCGCCTTGGATCCACTGGGCACCCGGAGGGATCAAGGAGGCGATAGGTTTGCCGCTCGCTTCCTTGGTCGCTTCCCCGCCACCAACCAGGGTCCACAGGGGTTGGTAGTAGTGGGTGTCGGCGGGGTCGATGATGCCCACACTCAAGGATGGATGGAGTCGGCGGAGCATGGCGCCCACGGTCACGCCTCCGGTTCCAGCGCCCACGATGAGTACGTCGAAGGAAGGGTTGGAGTCCGTGGCTGCAGGGGTTGGGGCTTGATTCATAACTTGTGGAAGGCTCCCCGGGGGGCGGTCCGGGGGCGGCAGATTCTATCAAACGCATGGGGGCCGCCGATGGCGGATGACCCACAGGGTCCGATTGTGTCCAGCTGGAAAAAGATCCGGGCCCGCCCTGATTCCAAAAGGAGTCAAGGCAGGCCCGGCCGGGCGCTCATGTTGAATCGGCTTGGGGTAGTAGGGGCCCCGGGCGGATCAAACGTGGGGGCAAGCCACCATTTGGCCGTCCCCCATATCGCGCATCTCGGGCGCTTCGTCAGCGCATGAGGGCTTTGCAATGGGGCAGCGCGTGCGGAAACCACAACCCGTGGGCTTGGCCATGGGCGTGGGGATGTCGCCCTGTAGGATGACGCGGTCCTTATTGGAGGAGCGCGGATCGGGTTTGGGCACGGCGCTGAGTAGGGCCTTGGAGTAGGGGTGCTTCGGGTTCTTGTAGACCTGTTCCGCGCTACCAATCTCCATGACGTTGCCCAGGTACATCACGGCGATGCGATCGCAGATGTGATAGACGACCGAAAGGTCGTGGGCGATGAAGATGTAGGTCAGCCCGAACTCCCTTTGCAGATCCTGCATCAGGTTGATGACCTGGGCCTGAATGGAAACGTCCAGGGCGCTGACGGGCTCGTCCGCGATGATCAGGTCCGGGTTCGTGGCCAGGGCGCGGGCGATGCCCACCCGTTGACGTTGGCCGCCCGAGAATTCGTGGGGGTAGCGTTGGGCATAGGCGCTCTGCAGGCCCACGCGCTCTAGGAGCTCGTTCACGCGCGCCTTACGTTCGGCGGAGGTCATGTCCAGGTGGACCTTCATGGGTCCCTCGATGAGCCCCTGCACCGTGAGGCGCGGGTTCAGGGAGGAGAAGGGGTCCTGGAAGATCATTTGGATGCGCTCGCGCAGGGGCAGCATCTCGTCGCGTGGGATGCCGTTGGTGTCCATGTAGCCCGCTTCGGTGAGGAACAGGGACTCGCCCGAGAGCTCCACGTCGGGGAACATGGGCTTGTGCAGGTTGATGATGGCGCGGCCCACGGTGGTCTTGCCGGAACCGGACTCGCCCACCACGCCCAGGGTTTCCCCCCGGTTCACGGTGAAGCTGATGCCGTCCACGGCTTTGACCGTTCCCACCTTGTGCCGCAAGACGCCCCCGTACACCGGGAAGTGAACTTTGAGGCCGCGTACGTCGAGCAGGGGTTGTTCGTTTTTGTTGTCCATGGCGAAGATCAGGCGTTTTCGTCCATCAGGTGGCAGCGCACACTGTGCCCCGGAGCAATCTCTTGCAGCTTGGGCAGCTCGGTCAGGCAGCGGTCGGAAACCTTGGTGCAGCGCGTGTTGAAGCGGCAGCCGGTGGGGAACTCGAAGATGCTGGGCACCATGCCCTGGATGGCGTCGAGAGGTTTGCCCTTGTCGTCGGCGTGGGGGATGCTTCCGAGCAGGCCTTGGGTATAGGGGTGGCTCGGATTGTCGAACAGGTCCGTGACCGAGGCGATCTCTTGGATCATGCCGCCGTACATGACGATGACGCGATCGCAGGTTTCCGCGATGACGGCCATGTCGTGGGTGATGAGCAGGATCGAGGCTCCTTCGCGCTTGCCCTGCAGGTCCTTCATCAGGTCCAGGATCTGGGCTTGAATAGTCACGTCGAGGGCCGTCGTGGGCTCGTCGGCGATCAAGAGGGCCGGGTGGCAGATGAGCGCCATGGCGATCATGACGCGTTGGCGCATACCCCCCGAGAACTGGTGGGGGTAATGTTTCAGGCGCTTGCGTGGGGAGGGGATCCCGACTTGTTCCAGCACTTCCACCGCGCGCTCCAAGGCGTCGGCTTTGCTCATTTTCTCGTGGTGGATGAGGGCTTCCGAGACCTGGCGACCAATGGTGAACACGGGGTTCAATGACGTCATGGGCTCCTGAAAGATCATGGCGATGTCCTTTCCGCGCACCTTTCGCATTTCCTTGTGGGAAAGCTTCAGCAGGTCTTTGCCATTGAACAGGATTTCACCGCCAGCGATTTTGCCCGGGGGATCCGGGATCAGGCGCATGATCGACAGGGCGGTCACCGATTTGCCCGAGCCGGACTCGCCCACAATGCCCAGGGATTCTCCAGGCATGATGTCGAAGGAAACGTCGGTCACCGCGTGGGCTTCCTTCTTTTCCACGAAGAACATGGTGTGCAGGTCCTTGACCTGAACCAGGGGCTTCACCGCGTTTTGATCGTTGTCTGTCATGTCGATTAGCGGAGGCGGGAGAAGACTTTGGGATCGAAGGCCTCGCGGATCGCTTCACCAATGAACACGATCATGATCAGGGTGGAGAACAAGGCGGTCAGCGGGAAGAGGATCAGGTGCCACTTCGAAATGTTCTGAAGGCCCTGGCTGACGAGCTCGCCCCAACTCGGTGTAGGGGCCGGCAGACCAAATCCGAGGAAGTCCAAGGACACCAGGGATGAGATCGCGCCCACGATGGCGAAGGGAGCAAAGGAAATGACCGGGGTCAGCGCGTTGGGCATGATGTGCCCAAACATGATGGAGCGATTGCTGTCCCCCTGGGCGATGGCTGCGGCCACGTAGTCCTTGGACTTCTCCCGGTAGAATTCCCCCCGCATGTACATGGCGATTCCCATCCAGCCGAAAGCCGCCAATATCGTGATCAAAAGGGGTAGGCCGGGCGTGAGCAAGGCGCTGACGATGATGACGGTGTAGAGGAAGGGCAGTCCGGACCAAATCTCAACCAATCGTTGGCCGAAGATGTCGACCAACCCACCGAAGTAGCCGAGGGTGGAGCCGACCGCCATTCCGAAGATGTACGAAATCAGAACCACACCGATCGCAAAAGTGATGGAGATTCGAAACCCGTAAAAGAGACGGGCGAAGACATCGCGGCCCTGGGTGTCCGTGCCGAGCCAGTGCTTGGCAGAGGGAGCGTGGGGCGGCCGGGAACCGATCAGGTCCGGTTCCGTCAGGAGCGACTCATTGGGATTGAACGGATAGAGCGGCATCAGGACGAAGTTGTCACTGTCCGCATCTTCAAACTGGGTGTCGAGCTCACGATAATTGGCTTCACCGATTGAGGATTGCCCGAAGGTCATCGCCTCGTGGTGCCCCGAGAAGGCGGGGAAGTAGTACTCGCCCTCGTACTTGACGACGAGCGCCCGGTTGTTGATGAGGAAGGGGCTCAACAGGCTGAGACAGTACATGACGATCAATATGATCAGACTGTACCAGCCCCGTTTGAGGGTCCGGAATTTTCGCCATCGGCGGCGAAGGACGGAAACGGACTTTGTCGGAGTGTCGGCCATAGATCTAGGAGAAGCGGATTCGGGGGTCGACGAGTACGTACAGCACATCGCTGAGGATGTTGCCGATGAGCATGAGGAGCGTGTTGATGACAAGGACTCCCATAACAACCGCATAGTCGCGGCCGATGATGGAGTTGAAGCCCAGTAGGCCAATGCCGTCGATGTTGAAGACTTTCTCGATCAGGTAGGAGCCTGCCATGAGGATGCCCAAAGCATGTCCAAGGCCTGTGCAGATGGGAATCAAGGAGTTTCGCAGTGCGTGTACCATGACAACCCGACGTTCGGACAGGCCCTTGGCAAAGGCCGTTCTCACGTAATCTT
>JARGOW010000109.1:3934-9118 GCA_029212955.1 Planctomycetota bacterium
GAGCGAGTTCTTCATCAGCACGGTGAGAACGGCGAAGCTGCCCACCGAGTAACTGATCACGGGAAGGATCATGTGATAGACGCTGTCTTTCACTTTTCCCCAGAAGTCCAGGTCTTCGTAGCCTTCGCCATACACGCCGCCCAGGGGCATCACATCCCAGAAGGAACCTCCGCCCAAGAGCATCAGGAGAACGGCGCCAAGGGCCCAACCAGGGATGGAATAGCCAATGAAAATGACCACGCTGGAGAAGATGTCGAAGCGTCCCGAGTGCTTGACGGCCTTGAGAACACCGAGCGGGATACAGATGAGATAGGCCAGCAGGAAACCGGTCAGACCGAAACGCAAGGAGATGGGGAATCTCTCCACAACCAGGCGCATGACGGGCACTTCGAACTTGTAGGACTTGCCCAGGTCGCCCGCCAATAGGCCCGACCACTTCTTGCTCCAGATGTCGGGGCAAGGCACCGTGATGGGGGAGCCGCCAGATTCAGGCTGATATTCGAAGAGGGGGTCTCCCTCTTGGAACGGGGCATCTCTGGACACTAGGAAGCGAGTGACGGTGCCTGCCTCTGGAATCAGGACCCGTTGCGAGACCGTGGTCGGGTCGAGGGCGTCCTCCCCTTCGCCCCTGGGCCCCGTGACGCGGAGCCTCACCACGGAAGTGTCTGCGACCAACTCCTTACCCAGGTCGCACTCCCATGTGATGAGCTCCGTATGGGAAGGATCTACTCCGAAAGCGCCGCGCTCGTCGAGGTTGAGCGGGCCTATGAACTGCAAATACTGCTTCGGGATCGGCCAGTCGAAGTGGTAGTGCTTTTTTAGACCATCGAGCGCTTTCGGATCGATGTTCATGCTGCTCGCCGCACCCCCGGAGCTGGCTCCGCCCTCTCCAGCACCGCCCATTTGCATTTGCATCTGCCATTGGTCGATCGGCCCGCCTGGTACAAAGCGGGTGATTCCAAAAACGAGCATGGTGATCCCGATGAAAGTCGGTATCAAAAGGAGCAGACGGCGAGCGAAGTAGGCGGCCATAGAGAGGGGTGGGGAGCGAGAACGATACGGCACTCCAAGGGAATGCCGCAGGGGCGGGGGAATCTGGAAGCGGGATTACTTGCTTTGCGTTTCGTTCCACTCCTGCCAGAAGCGGTGATCGATCGGCAGGGTATCCACGGCCAAATTCCGATCCTTCCTTGCCGCCTCAAGCTTGGCTTCCATCTCCGGGTCCACCCACCAGCTGTACATCATGTCGCTACGGTCGTTCGTGCGCCAAACGCCCCACTCGGGCATCTTGTACTTGTTTTGGTAGATCACCCGTTGCGCCGGGTTGTACCAGTCCAGAACGTACGGGTGCTGGGCGAAGATGATCGCATCCATCTCTTGGATGAGGCTGCTGCGCTTGGCGGGGTCGTACTCCCGGTCATACATGCCGAGCAACTCGTCCACGCGGGGATCGGAGAAGCCGGTGATGTTGTTGTTGTCCTTGACCAGGGCCAGTTCACCCTTCCAGGAGGTCTCGGGGTTGGGGAAGACCAGTGCGCCCCAGGACTGGGATGCGATCATGTATTCGCGTTGGCGAACGTTCTTCCAGTAGGCCGCGGGATCGATCAGCTTCAGGGTGATCTCAATTCCGGCCTTCTTGCAGTCCTGCTGGTAGATCGTGAGGCTTGGCTCCGAAATCTTGCTGCGGTACGAGAGTTCCATGGAGAGTCGTTTGCCATCCTTGGTCCTGTAGCCATCCGAATCGAGTTCGTTCCAGCCACCGTCCTTGAGCAATTCCACCGCTTGAACAGGGTCGTAGGGCGACATTCCGTTCGCCTTGTTGCGGTAGGTCCCGTAGTGCCAATAGCTGTCGAGGGGAGCATATTCGTTGAAGAATAGCTTGTCGATCAAGAGCGGGCGGTTGCGGAGCAGCACGAGGGCCTTACGCACATTGAGGTCGTCGAGCGGCGCGCGGGTGGTGTTCAGTGCCAGACCGCCCGTACCCACGGGTGCATCATTGTAGAACTTTCGCTTTTGAATGAGACCGCGCTGGATGCCATCCACTTTTTCGGAAACGAGTTCTTCGACCCACCATTGTGCCTTGGGCGGCACGTAGTAATCGAGCTCGCCCTTCTTGGCCTTCTCGAATGCGATGGTCGGATCCGTGATGACCTGGAAGGTGTATTTGTCGAAGTTGTAAATACCCGTGAAGGCGGGGTTGTCCTTGGCCCACCAATCGTCCCGGCGCGTGAGTGCCAGGGTTTGGTTCATGACGATATCGTCGGGCTTGAGCGTGTAGGCCCCGGTCAATGCGGTGTACCTGTTTTGGTACTCCTCCAGGTACTCACCACCGGGGATGGTGATTTCATGGGCGGGGAAGATGCCCATGCCCGCGAAGTACATCAGGTTGCGCCAGCTCTCTTCCTTGACCTTGACCTGGACGATGTACTTGGAGAGGGCCACAGGGGGTTCAAACTTTCCATATACGACCTTGTTCGAGGGGAACAGGAGCGTGTCGTCCATGAGTAGCTTGTAGGTGGCTACCACATCCTGGGCGATCACTTCCTTTCCATCACTCCACCGGGCCTCGGGGTTGATTCGGAAGGTGTAGGTGCTTTTATCCTCGGAGACCTTCCAGTGGGTTGCGAGGAGGGGGATCAACTCCAATGTCTGTGGGTGCACGCTCAGCAGGCTTTCCTGGCAGAGGTCCACAGCCCTGTAGTTGAATTCCGTGTTGTAGTCCTTGCCCTGCAGACGCAAGGTGGCGGGCCAGTCGGTGATCTCCATGGCCATGGATCCGCCCTTTACGGCTTCCGGGGAGCCCAGGGCGGGGAACTTCATGTTGGAGAGCCAACCTTCGCCCGTGAAGCCAGGGCCGCCATCCTCCGCCGAAACGCTCTTGTCACCCGCCTGGGGGTTCCAGGTGTATTCCACCGTGGGAATCGTCAGGTCGAACTTGTCCAGCGCCTTTACTGTCGTCATGGCCGTGGATCGGCTCTCCTTGCCTCCGCAGCTCAACATCAGGAAGCAGAGTCCTACACCAAGGGTCTTGGTGAGGGGATTTTGGAGAAGGCGAGGGGTCATGGGGACTCCTGGTTGGGGGATCGGGGGGACCAAGCCGAATTCGGCGCGCGCATGCTAACCGATTCGGGCCAGATTCCTTCCTTCTTGCTGGCGCAGAGGCGGGAATTCTGGCCAGGAACGGGGGCGGGCGGCGCGCCGTGGGGGTTGCATCGATCGATGGGGGCCGTCGGGCGGCCCCAATGGGGTTCCGGGGCGCGGAGTTGGCCCGCGGTCACCTTTGTTCTTTGTCAAGGCTCCGAATCCCGGGCCCCGACGCCGGGTCAACCCCCGCTCTGGACGATGTACTGGGTGGAGTCCTGGCTGGGGCCAATGTCTGGTTGTGTCCCTTGAATCGGGCCCGCGGCTGGGCCCCGAATCACTCCCCTGGCCAGCCCCACCGCTCCACCCGCCATGGGGGACCGGATTTGATCACAGTCCGTAGGCGGCCCAGGCAATGGGGATGCGGGCCCTAGGACTCGCACCCCCGATTCTGGTTCTTAAGGAAGCAAATCTGCGGCCGGATCGATCGGCGTGCGCAGACGCTTGAGGAAGGTGAGCAGCTCCGTGCGTTGCGCCGCGCCCAATTGGGCGAAGTTGTTGCGTGCGGACAGGGCCTCGCCCCCGTGTAAGAGGATGGCATCGGTCAAGGTGGTGGCGCGGCCATCGTGCAGGTACGGCGCCGTATCCGCGACCCCCCAAAGGCGTGCGGTCACGTATTGGGAGTCCAGCACGCTGCCGAAGGATTCGGCCAGGTCGGGACCCATGTCATGACGCTTCAGATCGCTGAAGAGGCGCACGGTCAGGCCGCCCGTTGAATTGGGCGCGAAGCCCGCGGGGGAGGTGCTCAAATCCACCCGCATGAACTCATTGGCCAGGGGGTTGGTCTCGACTTCGGGGAAACTGTAAATCAATTCCTTGCCCCGGGATTCCAGGCTGGGCACGTGGCAATCGGCGCAGCCGGCCGAAACGAAGTGTGCAAATCCGTTGCGCGCGTCGGTGTTCCATCCTCGAATCTCCGGGCGTTCCAGGTTGGTATTGAAAACGTGCAGGGCCGAGATCTCACCGGTCAAGATTTCATCGACCACCCCGTCTTGATCGTCGTCCACGCCCTGGCCCACGGCTTCGATGGGTTGCATGCCCATGTGGAATTGCATGGCATCGATGTCGAAGGCGCGCACGGTGGAGAATTCACCCTTGCGGCCAAAGGGACGCACGATCAAGTCCTCGTCGATGCCTTCCAAGTTCGAGAAGTCCATGGCTCCTGTGACACTGTCGAATTCGATGCTTCCGAAGGAAACCCCGTGGGTGTCCAGATCGAAGACCACATCGGGCACGCTGAGCGCCAGGTTCTTGAAGCGCTGCAAATCCAGGGTCATCTCCGCCGCCAGCAACTCCCCGCCACCCGATCCAAACAGGAAGGGTGGGTTGATGAAGCGGCCGTCGAAGGCTGCAAACCCCGAACCGGATTCATCGTCCACGTCGATTTCCTTGGGCTGGAAAAAGGCGTTGTTGTTGGCCCCGCCCACACCGCCCACGGCAAAGGTGAAGGGCACCGTGGCGTTACTGCCCACCGAGTGGCACTCCATGCAGGTTTGCGCATCGAGTCCATTGACGCGCAGAAAGGTCCCATTGTTCTGCAGGCTCGGCCGGCCTCCGGGGGAGGTGGTATCCAATGGGTTGAGTGCACCGTCTCCGTAACCATCCAGTCGGTTGAAGGGCGTGGCGAATATTTTGAGGCCTTCCGCGCGCACTTCATCCAAGGTATGCGCCCCGTTGGCCATGTCGCTTTGGGTCATGCGGGCCGTTCCCAGCATGGGGCCGTCGTCCTGTCCGGCGGCCGTTGTTTGCAGCGTTGCAAGGGACATGGAGAACAGGAGCCATCCATGGGGAAGGAAGGAGCGTCGGAGCATGGCGATGTGTTGGAATGATTGGTTGTTCGCTGCGTTCGGAAGGACCCGAACTTCGAATTGCTGAACCGCAGCCTAGCATGGGATTTTGGGTCTTTGGAATTGTGATGCGCCCTTGTCTCAAGCGGAGTCTGACGTGAACGGTAGCTCCGGTTTGCGTGCAAGGCCCGCAATGCACGCGAGCCTTTGAGAGTGGATTCTCTAAGAGCAAAAAAAATGCCGGCGCCCAGCGCTA
>JARGOW010000110.1 GCA_029212955.1 Planctomycetota bacterium
AGGGCAAATCTTCCGACGTGGCAGCCTTCGCACTGGATCGCCTGGCGACCCACGGAGTGTTGCCCGAGAAGCTGACCAAGCTCGAAAAGCTCGCTACGAACCGGAACGAAGACTTGCAGCCTGCGGGCATGCGCGCGTGGGTGGCCTGTGCCGCGCCGGAGGATCAACCCGCCCTGCTGGCTCAAGCCCTGGCCTCCGACCGCCTGCTACTTAGAACCGAGGCCGCGGAAGCCGCTGCCGGAACGGCCAACCCCCTTTGCCTTCCTGTCCTGACGGAAAAGCTCAAGGAGGAGCGGGTCAACTCGGTGTTGGAGCGACGCCTGATCCGAGCCATGGTGGCCTGTGCCGGCGGGGACGAAGACAAAGCCGCCCGGGCAGCTTTGCTAGGTCCCCAGTTGCAATCCTTGGGCATGTCCAAGGCAGGCGGTGTGGCCCGCGCGCGCCTGCTCGAAGTCCTGGCCGGATCTGTGGATGACGAATGGCGACTCGCCGAAATCAAGAAGCTGACCCAATGCGATGACCTGGATGTTCGCCGGTCCGCGCTGAAAACCTTGGGCACGATCCCGGGCTCCGATTCTCTGGCGCTCGGCATTGAATTGCTAGATGCGGAAAGCAATCGCAACGCCATGGAGCCGTTGATGGACTCGGTGTTGAAGCTGGGTGGACTCGACGATGAGGGCGGCCGTAAGGCACTGCACAAATGCATTTCCAATGAGTTGGGAACCTTGGAAGCCCGCGAAAAACTATGCGTAGCCCTGGCACATAGTGAATTGCCCGAAGCCCAAGCCATCCTCGTTGAAGCTTCCGCATCCATTCAGGGAGACTTGGCCCAGGCCGCCCTGGTGGCCGTGGGCAAGGGCCGGGGGCCGAAGGCCTTGGAAATCCTCACGGCGGCCCTGGAGCGGGCCGATTGGCGCGATCGAGGTGCAGCTGCGGTGGGCCTCATGCACCTGGCATTGCCCGAGTGCATGGATTTGCTCATGAAGACCACCGGGGACGAAGATCCGTCGGTGGCCCTGTGCGCCAGCCGTGGCTTGCTACGCCTTTCCGGTCGCGACACCAAGGGCGAGCCCAAGGAAGGTTGGGCAGGCTGGTGGCACGCCAAGAAAGGAACCGTGTCCCTGCGCCAACGGGAAACGTCCCAGCGCAGCTACGAAAAGTACGGCTACGAAGTGCCCGACTCGCTGATCTATTCGGGCCTGGACGTGGTCGTGATCCCCGGCCGCGGCGACCACATCGAAACCGTTCTGGATCGATTGGGCATCGTCTATCGGGTGGTTCAAGCGGGTCAGTTGGCCAAGAAAGGCCTGCACCCCGGCGCCGTATTGATCGCGGGCTGTACCGGCGAAATCGCCGCCAGCGATGTGCCTGTGGTCCAGTGGTACGTGCGCTGCGGCGGCTCCCTCTTCACCTCGTGTTGGTCCCTGACCTACACCACCCAACGTGCATTCCCCGGTGTTATTAACAAGGCAAGTACCAAGCATGAGGTGCTGGATCGAGTGAGCACCAGGCCCGCCGCCCCCGGTAGCACTTTCCTGAACGGAGTCTTCGAAGGCGGATCCATCCCCATCTATCACCTGGAGGGTGCGCACTTGATCCGCGTGGCCGATCCCATCCGAGCTGAGGTCCTGATCGACAGCCCCGAAGCCGCCGAACGCCATGGTAGCGGAGACATGGCCGCCTGGTTCCGTGTGGGCCACGGCACCGTGCTCGATTCCGTAAATCACTTCGACCTGCAAGGATTGGCCCTGGCCACGGACCTCAAGAAGAAGGAGGAACTGCAAGCCTACGCCGTCAACCACATGGGCCTCTCCATGTCCAATCTCCGTGCCATGGTCAAAGAGAAGTGGTGGAAGAGCCGCGAAAAAGCCGCAAAGAACGTGGATGACATGAGCGCCTTCCGCCTACTTACCAACTTCGTCCGCGAGAAACGCCTCCGCGGGGATTGATCGCCATAAGGTTCTAGCGACGCAACTGCTGCAATTGATCGCGGACCGGGGATGGGTCTCGAGCGGGCGCGAATAGGCTCCATAGATCGATCACTTGTTGGAGCTTGTTCGATGCGATTGCAATGGCATCTTCCCGCGAGGGGTTGAGCGCGACCAATTGCACGGCAAGTTGACGCACCTGGCCCGCTTGTTGATCCCCTTCCCGGAGCTTGTCAGCATAGTATAGGGAGCGCATGACGATGACATGGGTTGTGAGCTCCATGACCCGGGCTGAAAATCGATTGGGCTCCAAAGCTACGAGTTTGGTGGCCATTGATAGGGCTTGACGGGCGTTTCGAACGGCACTGGCAGAATGGTTCGTCGAGTGTTCGATTTCGGCCATGGCTTGGTGAGCCATGGCGCAGTTGTGCAGTTGGGCCGCAGAACCAGGATTTTCACCCAAGAGCTCTAGGGCCAAATCCAAACGCTGTTGACCGAATTTGCGGTGATCAGCCGGGCGTTGTTGCTTGTGTGCGATGTGAGCAAGCCGTTCGTAGCTCCAGCACAGACCGCTTCGATGGTCGCCGGGTGTAGCGAGCAAGAGACTGTGTGTGGATTCGTAGTACTCGCGCGCCAAACTGAAGTTCTGCCGGCTCTTGGCGATATCCCCGAGCTTGATCAGCAGGCGGCGTTCGTCCGCCTGTAGCCGTTCCTCGCTTTTCTCTCGTTTGAGCTCTGCGATGATTCTGGCGGATTCGGTTCGAAGCGCCCCCGCATGCTCCACCTGTTGGTTGGCCAGGTGGAGGTCGGAGCTGTATTCGAGCAGGTGGGCTTTCCGGCGTCGGAGTTCGCGATCCATGGGGTCCGTGGCCAGCAACTCATCAATGCGTTGATTCATAGACGCGGCCAACTGCGTTCGCACTTCCGTGGACCCGTTTAGGTCCGCAAGCTGAGGCATAACATCGTCCACGAGACCGATGGCGGTGTCTTTGAGTGCGTCGCGATTGCGGTTGGCTTGAATGCCACGATCGATCGCTATCCCAGCCAGGGTCGCAAGCATGACGAGGACCAGCGAAACCGCTCCAAGCAGCATACGGTTGCGTGCAATGAATTTGCGGGCGATGTAGGCCGGGCGAGGCCGCATTGCCCGAACGGGCAAGCCATCAAGAAGGTTTTGCAAATCCTCCCCGAAGTGCAACATGGATGAGTAGCGTTCTGAAATGTCCTTGGCGCAGGCCATGGCCAGTATTGCGTCGAGTTCGCGGGTCGGTAGTCCCGGTTGCCCGGTGACAGGAGGAATGGCCTTGGACATGATTCGGTCGATCGTGGTGCTCAGCCCGCAATCTCCATCGAGAAATGGGTGCTTGCCTTCCAAGCACTCATAGAGCACCAACCCAAGGGCATGCACATCGGTTCGCGTATCCGGCGTATCACTCCCGGAGAGCTGCTCAGCGCTCGAATAGGACAATGTGCCTATGAATTGGGAGTCGGCTGTGAGGTGCGGGCCATCGCGCAGCGGATCGGTAGATTTGGCCGTGCCAAAGTCGATGACCTTCATGTGGGGTTTCCCGTTGCGTTGGGTCACCATAAGGTTGGAGGGCTTTAGATCCCTGTGGATGATGTTCCTTTGATGTGCATGGCCCACGGCACGTGTGCACTGCGCCACAAGCTCGACGATACGGCGCCAGGTGGGTGGGTGAGTTTTGCAGTATTCCGTAATGCTTTGCCCGTCCACGAATTCCAATACTGTGAAGGGCCGGTTGGATTCGGTGGTGCCCTGATCGTAGACCTCCGCGATACCAGTGTGCTGCAATTGGGCCAGCACCCGTTGTTCCTCGTGGAAGCGTGCGAGGGTGTGCTCGCCGGTTCCAACGTTCAGCATCTTGATGGCCACCTTGCGCTTGAGTGGGAGGGGTGCCTGGGCCAAGTACACGGTCCCACTGGCGCCATGGCCCAGGGACTTAATGATCGTATAGCCCTGAAGCTGCGGCGGCATGGGGTCCATGGGCCCCGCGGGGGGAACCCAATTCAGATCGTTCACGAGACCAGTTCCACGCGTTGGCAAATCGCCGTCCCGGTGGGCAGCCAACAAGTCTTGCATGGCACCTACGATTTCTGGATCCTGGGTGAGTTCGCGCACTCGATCCATTTGGGCTCCATCGGGGAGGTCCAGCACCTGATCGAAGATCACCGCGAGTTCGTCATACCGATCGGGATCCATGGCTTTATCGTTCCTTGAGGCGCATGCCGAGCCAGGCTCGCGCCATGGCCCAGGTCCGTTGGGAGTGGCGTTTGCTGATCCCCAGTTCCTCGGCGATCTGCTCGTGGTTCATGCCACCGTAAAAGCGGAGCTCCACGACTCGCGCGGCGATTTTATCCTTTTCTTTTAGAAGTTGAAGCTCCTCCTCGAGCTCCAATACATCGATGCCAGAGATCGCCGGGGATTCGTGAAAGGATTCCAAGGGTACATGCACGCGATCGCCTCCGCGTTTTTCCGCACTCTTGGCCCGGGCATGGCTGATTAAAATGTTCCGAATGGCTGTGGCAGCCCACGCGCGGAAGGCGAGCATTTCCGTAGGCGGTGCGGTTTCGGAGCGCAGAATTTTCAGCCACAGTTCGTTGACCAGTGCGGTGGGTTGCAATGTGTGATCGCATCGTTGCCGTTGGAATTGTGCTCGCGCAATCTCTTGAAGAGCTTCCAATAGCTTCGCCGTCAACTCGGTTTCTACGGGTTGTTCGCCAATCGTGTTTCTAGGCTCGTGCTCTTCCACAATGTAATTCCAAGGAAGAGGCTAACCTGTTGCCCAACTCCTTTGGAGTGAATTGCCGAGAGTGACCCATTCAAGCCACTCGCGGAATCGGTGGGGGCGTTCTAGCTCCTCTTGGGCAGTTTGCGGTCCAAAACGGCCGCGATTGAACCCAATTGGCCCGCGTGGTAGGCCAGGTGAAAAATGTGGCCCAGCAGGAATGCGTGCCGTGTTCCGAGACTCTCTTTGAAATCGGGAAGTATCTCAATCGCCGGAGTGTTCTCCAGGGAGCCGGGCGGAAGCTTGCGGAGTTGGTCGACCAGATCGCCGGAGACAGATTCGAAGCGCGACCTCCACTCGGGCCAGGATTCCCCGGTTCCGTGGAATGGCAACACCAAGTCCAGGGCTTCCAATGTGGTCCGCGAGACCTCCGTCAGGTGGCGAAAAGTGTTCAGTGCGGTGGGACCACCGGGGTGCAATTCAACCATGGCCTGGGACGCGCTCCAGGATTCGGTCATGGACAGGATCACCGTGGTGCGCTGCTCGACTTGCAAGGCCAGAAGCTCGCACTGGGTCTCGGGAAGGCCGGTGGACATGTGGGGTTCAGGCACTTCCGGCGACGCGCTTTTTCTGGACGCTGTCCTTGGCCCTTTGAATGGCTTCCTCGGAAACCCTGCGCAGGTCCCGTGTCACTCGAATCTTGGACATGCTCCACACAAACCACTTCGTCGGGTCCAAGTGGAACCAGCGAATGCCGTTGCGATAATCGCCGGCGAAGCGGTGATGGAAGTTGTGATAACCCTCACCCAAAGTGAGGATCGCAGTTACCCACGAATCCCGTGCGGAGCCTTCCACGTCGTAGGGCTGGCTGCCGATGCAGTGGGCCACCGAATTGATCGAAAAGGTCGCGTGCCATTGAACCACGAGGCGCAGGAAACCAACAACCAACAGTCCACCGATCGCATCGCCCACCAGGGCACCGGCGATCATGGGCAGTACCACTCCGCCCATGAGGGCCCAGAGTACGTAGTATTTGTTCTGGTTGACCACGAAGGGGTCCTTTTCCAAGTCGCTCACGATCGACTTATCGATCGCAGGAGCTCGAAATAGAACCCAACCGATGTGGGCCCACCAGAAGCCTCTTTTGATGTTGTAGGGATCCTCATCCCGGTCCGTGTACTTGTGGTGAACCCGGTGATCTGCGGACCACTTCAGAGCGGAGTTCTGAACCGAGGCCGCGCCAAACAGCAGGTAGAACACGCGCAAGGGCCAAATGGCCTTGTAGGTAGGATGGCTGAAGAGCCGGTGATACCCGCCCGTAATCGACAATCCGCAGAAGCCAAACCAGAGCACCGCGAGCCATGCGATGCTCCAGCTCCAATGGAAGCAGAGCCACACGATTCCGGCCACGCCCATCAGGTGGGAGAAGGCCAGGAATAGAGTGTTTGTCCAGTCGAGTTTTTTCTGGTCCATGGTGGGTTCCGATCGAGGTCCTGGGACCTGCCCTATTTGGCGAGTCCTTCGTGGCGTAGAAGTGCGTCTGTCTTGGGTTCGCGCCCGCGGAAGGCCTTGAAAACCTCCATGGGGGGGACGCTGCCGCCCAACGCAAGAACCGTGTCAGCAAAACGCCGACCGATTTTGGCCACTTCTTCTTCGTTGTCGAGGCCGGCTTCTTCGAAAGCAGCGAAAGCATCGGCGGAAAGGACTTCGGCCCATTTGTAGGAGTAGTAACCGGCCGCGTATCCACCCGCGAAGATGTGACTGAATCCGCAAAGGAAGCGATCATCGGGGAAGTCCGGCCCGGCCTGCGTGCGCAAGCGAATACGCTCGGCCACGTCGTTGGGGGTTTCCTCCCCATCGGGGTTGTAGCGGTGGTGCAGTTCCAAGTCAGCTGAACTGAAGCTCACCTGGCGCAGCATGCCGGTTCCCGCGCGGAAGGTGCGGGAAGCCTTGAGCTTGGCGAACAAATCTGCGGGCAAGGGCTCGCCGCTTTCCCAGTGTCCCGTGAATCCCATGAGGGTGGGCTCGTGATAGCACCAGTTCTCCATGAATTGGCTGGGCAATTCCACGGCGTCCCAATCCACGTTCTCGATTCCCGAAACCATGCCGTGGTCGATCTTGGTCAGCATGTGCTGCAATCCGTGGCCAAACTCATGGAAGAGGGTGTTCACTTCGCCGAAAGCCAAGAGAGCCGGCTTGTCACCCACGGGTGGGGTGAAGTTGCAGACCAGGTAGGCCACGGGCAGGCGAACTTCGCCGTGGGCGTTGGTGCGGCTCAGGCAATTGTTCATCCATGCGCCGCCGCGCTTGTCGGCGCTGCGGGTGTAGGGATCCAGGAAGAACGCGGCCATGGGCTCGCCATCCAGGCTGGAAACCTCGTAGTAGGTCACGTCGGGGTTCCATGTGTCGACCTTGCCTTTCACCTGTTGGACCTTGACCCCGAATAGGCGACCGGCCAATTCAAAGAGCCCTTCCAGTACCTTGGGCATGGGGAAGTAGGGGCGCAGATCCTCGTCCGTGTAGTCGAAGAGTTTTTCGCGCATGCGCTCGGTCCAGAAGCCGATGTCCCAGCGGGCAAGGGGCTCGTCCTGACCGTTTTCCTTGGCGAAGGCGGAGAGTTCCTCGAAGTCCGTGACGGCGGCGTCGTAGGAGGCCACGCGCAGTTCTTCGAGCAGTTGCTCGGCGGCGGCCACGTCGGGGGCCATCTTGCGGGCCAGACTCAGGTCGGCGTAGGTTTCGAAACCTAGGATCTTGGCCACTTCGGCCCGGCGGCGCAGGATGTCCTTGATGACTTCGGTGTTGTCCTGTTCCCCGGAACTGGCGCGGGTGAAGTAGGCGCGATACACGCGCTCACGGAGGTCACGGTTCTTGGCGTGGGACAGGAAGGGACCAAAGCTCGGGTAGGCCAAGGTGATACGCCAGGGACCTGCTTCGGCCGTGGCGTTTTCATCGGGATGCTGGCTGGCGGCCAGGCCCAGGGCGCTGGGGGGCAGGCCCGCCACATCTTCGGGAGAGGTCAAGTCCATCTTGAACTCGTTGGTGGAGTCGAGCACGTTGTTTTTGAACTTGGTCGACAGGGCGGCCAATTCCTCTTGCAGGCGGTTGAACTCTTCCTTGGGTTCGCCGCGCAATGCCACACCGGACAATTCCGCATCGCGCAGCAAGCATTCGACAGCGCGTCGCTGTCCCGCATCCAAGCCCGCAAAGCCGGCGCTTTGCTCAAGTTCTTTCAAGCGGTCGTAGATCGCACCGCTTTGCCCGAGGGCCATGGAGAACTCGATCAACCGGGGCTGCATAGCCTCGTGGACCTCACGCAACTCGGGAGTGTTCGCCACGCTGGTTAGGTGCGAAACCATTCCCCAGACAAAGGACATGCGATCGTGGATGCGTTCCAAGGGAAGCACCATTCCCTCCCACGTGGCGGTGCCGTTGCTCTCCAAATCGGCCTGGGCCTTTTGAAGCTCCTCGAGCATGGCCTCCACGCCGGGGGTCACGTGCTCCGCTTGGAAGCTGGCAAACTGGGGAAGCCCGGTGGGGGCGAGGAGGGGATTTTCAGAAGTGGCGCTGGAGGACATGGTCGGTGGGGCTGGGGCTCTGTGCGAAATTCAGGGCAGAGAATAGCCGATTCAGGTCGTTATCGGTAAGTGGGAACGGGCTCCAGAGGGCTAGAAAAAGCCTTGCCCAGCATTTCCCTTACGGCCAGATGCCACCGGACCTCGGACGGGGTCCCACAGGCCGGTTGCACGGGTCCAGGGAGGACTGTTTGGAGGAGGGCGGCGTTGTGAGGCCCAGGCCCAAAACCATGGATTGGTCGCTTCCACGGTGGTTCTCGAAAGTCCAAACCCCCGCGCGGTCGGGCCCGGTTCCGTCGACGCGATTCTAGGCCTGAAGGCGGAAGATGCTGGGGGTAAGAAAAAGCGGCACCGCCCAAAGGGACGGTGCCACTGAAATCAGCCGCGGGTTTGCACCTGCGGCATGGACCGGAGCCGGACTACGGGAAGGTCACGCTCAGGCCGTTGGTGAAGTTGGAGCTACCCGCGCCGGCGGCGGTGTCACGGTACCAGCCCTGGAAGTGCCAGGTGTCGCCGGTCATGATCGTGATCGGGATGCTATCGGGGATCGTGCTGGGCACATCGAATCCGAATCCTGTGGTGGAGGTGCCGGAAGCATTGATCATGGTGCCAGCAGCATCGAATCCGCCGATGGAGTTCATGGGAGTTCCAGCCACGTTGAAGCGGTAGAACTGGGCGGTGGAAGTTCCGATCAAGCAGAACTGACCATTGCTGATCGGGACGCCAGCGGTGGCTTCGTTGCCGACCAGGAAATATGCCAATTGGCCAACCGGACCGCTATTGACTTCCAGGTGCAAGTCGCTGCCAACTCCACTGCCCCAGGCTGCGGAAAGCACGGCCGGG
>JARGOW010000111.1 GCA_029212955.1 Planctomycetota bacterium
CCATGCGGCCTACATGGCGAGTCGGCCCTGGCAGGACGAATACCGCAAGCTGCTACGGCGCATGTACGGCGGCCAGCCCGTTTCCGAGCTGAAAAGCCTGGCCTTCGAGCATGCCCGGGACCACGCCCTTCCCATGCTTTTCACAGGTGCCCGTAGCCTCATCGCCGAGGAAGCGGCCAAGGGTCGCGAGCTCGTGCTGCTCACCACCACCAACCAGGTGGTCGTGGAGCCCATCGCAAAGGACCTGGGATTGCACCACGTGCTTTCCACCCGGCTGGAAATCCAAGGCCATTCCTTCACCGGCGAACTCGAAGGCGGCACATTCTGCACCGGCCCCCACAAGGCCACGGCCCTGCTCGCCCACTGCCAAGCGCGCGGTGTGGACCCTCAAACCTGCGCCATGTTCGGCGACGGTCGCAGCGACCTGGAAGCCCTCGATGCGGTGGGCGAACCGGTCGCCGTACACCCGATCCCCGAACTCGCCAAGCGCGCCGGGGAGCGCGGCTGGCGAAGCATCACACTCTGATCCAAGGTTCCCGCGGCGATGACCCCATTGCATGGGGCCCGTACCGATTCATTTGCCAGGCTTTGGCTTCAAGCGAATGGACAGGTCGTTTTTCTGGCCAGCCACAAGCGTGATCGTTTTTCGAGCAAGCTGGTGGCCTGTGACGCTCACCTCCAGGGTGTAACTCCCCGCGGGTAGCAATCCCCAGCGGCGATCGGGAGCCTGGCCACTCCGGTCCCATGCCCCATTGAAACGCCAACCGAATTGGCTCCGCCGGTTTCCGCTGGATTCCTCACTTTCCATGAACATGAATTCGCCAGGGAACTCGGGATCGGGCTCGCTTTCACGGTAGGTTTCCCTTTCCACCAGGACCGTCCCCGACGAATTCAGGATTCTGCGGCGGATTGTCACCGACCGACCTTCGAATTCGTCAAAGCCGAAGTCCATGGAGAATTGAGCCCACAGATCCAATTCAAAGGGCACACCCAGGTGTCCCACCGGCGGAAGCTCGATCGGTTGGGCCCGGGTTCCCACGCAAGCACTCGCTCCGCCCTTCGAGGACGCTCGCATCACAAGCAGGTAGGATCCGGACTCCAGGTCCACGACAGGCGCATGGAACAAATCCCCGCCCTCTCCCCGCTCCAAGTGCAAGGCCTCCTGGGAAGGGCCCGCACCCTGGGAACCCAAATCCCCCCGATGCAATGTGAGGAAAATCCAATTCACCCCCGCTCGCTGAGCGCCGGGGAGCTCCACCGTCATCGATGGTCTTTGAAGTCTTTTGATCTCAATCACGCAATCGCGGGTTTCGCCGATGCCCGGAGCTCGAAAGTCCTCGATGATTTTGGGGGAGTGTCCGCGACTCAGCACTTGAAGATGCATGCTGCCTTCCACGTCCACCCCCACCTTCTTTGGCTCCCCCTCGCTCTTGAAACTCTGACGATTGGCGAAACCGGTCACGTGGACCTGGGCCCCCTCCACGGGGCCAGACTCGTCCACGACCAGCAGGCTGATGTAAGCGCTGGAGACATCATAGACCTGGTATTCCCCAGCCCGGATCTTGTGGGAATGCCTCACAGTACTGGGAGGACAACTCTCGGGCAGACCCAAATCGAGCCGGTATTCCCCCGGCCCCATGCCCGCCATTCGAAAGATCCCGTCCTGTCCGGTTTGGGTCGATGCGTGTTTGTTCTCGAGGCGGCCGTCCTTCCACCAGCCCTCTGCGCCCACCCCGAATACCCCTGGGGTTCCATATCGAAAATCGATCGAGACGCTGGCGCCGACCACTGGCAAACCATCCTGGACCACCTGGCCGACAACCTCCAAGCCATGCCCTAGGGTTAGGGTGTGTGGTTCGCGGAATGACTCCGGGCCCAGCACCACAAAATTGGTATAGGGCTGCCAGCCTTCGGCCCGTGCCACCAGAAGAACTTCCTCCGTCCCCACCCAATCTGGCAACGGCAACTCGAAGGCCCCTTGCTCGTTGGTCCACGCCAGTGCACGGTGCCCTCGACCCTTGGGCTTCGATTGGCCATCCAACTCCACCAAGGCCACAGTGCCATCGACGATCGGCCTGCCCGCGGCATCCTCCACGGTTCCCCAAATTCTGGGTTTGGCCGTTTCGTCCAACTCCGAAGTGGGGCCACTTTCCACTGACTCGCGACCCCGGGGGGCATCCTGCCGTTCGCTCGAAAACTCGGCGGATTGCAATGGCTGATCGGGCTCTACAACCGACGCGGATTCGGCAACCGCGGAGGATTGCAAGCCGGGCACAGCGGAATCCGGGCGCTGGAAGGACGCCCAAGCGAACCAACCCAGCGCCACCAACGCGGGCAGCATCCAGATAAGTCTGCGCGAATCACCGGCTGAATTCATGACCTCGATTCTAGGCGATCCCGATTGTCCTGGCGAACCAGGCCCGCTTCCCCATCACTGGAAGGTGATGCCGATGGCTTCCGTCGTGTTGGAGGTGGATTGGCCACCGGATTGATCCCGGTGCCAGAGTTGGAAATTCCAGGTCTCACCGGCCTGCACGCCGCCGGGGACCGGGACCTGGGACGGCTCAAAGGCAAATTGGGTGGTGCCTCCTGCCGGGATCCAGGCGAAGGAATCGCGCCAGCGGTGGCCTTGTCCACCCAGACAGAGCGTACCCAGGCCCGAGCCCAAGGGTTGGGGCGCCGTGGTTTGATCCGCCAAAATGTAATAGCTGGCCTCGCCGACCGGTAGAGAGCTCGCTTGCAAGACCAGGTAGCCTTCGTCGGCATCGGTGGCGCCAAAGGCCTCGAGCTGCCCAACCTGTCCACTGCTATTCGCATGGGCCTGGGGGCACGCCACGTCGCTAGAAGCGGGCGGCAGGGCGTATTGGGTGCGAATGGTCAAGTCGTGTACCGCGTGGCTCCCGGTGTCCGTCACCACCAGGTTGGTGCCGCTGAACTGCCAGCTGATCCCCATGGGCCCACCAAAAAGGGTACCGCCCCCATGCAGACCATCGGCGAAACACCCGGAGGCCGGATAGACGGGTCGCACGGAAAAGAAGGCTCCGGGGGAAGCGGACACGTCCATCGACCCCGTGAGGCGGATCGAGCCGCCGGCCGGAATGGTCACCGGCCCACTCACCGGAATCGGACCCGCGTTCGGGTCGTTAATCTGCCAACAACTGGGCCAGCCGGGGCCCGAGCCGCCCCCCAAGAATGGTTGGTTGACCCCCCAACCCACCACATCGTTGCGGTGTATGGGTGTGGTGCCCGTGTTGCCCAGGGTCAAATCCCAGAACAGCGTTCCCCTGTGGGTCAGCTGAAAGAGGATGGTGGAATCGGGATAGTCCACGAACGGCTCCAATGCCGCGGGCCGCGAATGACTCCCAAAGGAGCCCACGGTTTCGAGGGTCCAGGGCAGGTCCTGTGCGAAGCCAGTGGCACACAGCGTACACGCCGCAGCAGCCTGACTCAGTTTTTGAATCGTTTTCATTGGGGTCGATCGTTCGTAGGCATGGAAAATGAAACGCCCATGCGGAACAGCCCCATTGTATCGCGACCTACCAATTCCACCGATGACAACCCGGAGAGACCTGGCACACCAAACCCGTGATACCGAGCCAGGTACATTTTCACACACTTCGGCCCGGACCGAAGGCTGAGCCTACGGTCCGGGCCGAAGTGTGTGCCGTCATTCTCGGATGGGTACCGAGCTCGGTACTACTCGGCGGAGGTGTCGCTGTCCTTGGGCGTCTTGACGACGAACTCAAGGATCGCGCGCTCGCCACCGTCGCCCAGGCGGCGCTTGGCCAGCTTGACGATGCGGCAGTAACCGCCGGGACGGTCTGCGAAACGGGGACCGAGCACGTCAAAGAGCTTCTCGACAGCTTCCTTGTTACGCAACTTGGAGAATGCGCGACGACGGTTGTGCTGGGAGGCTTCCTTGGACAGGGTGATCAGCTTCTCGATGAAGGGCTTGACGGCCTTGGCCTTGGGCAAGGTCGTGATGATACGCTCGTGCTCGATGACCGAAGCAGCCATATTGCGCGTCATGGCAATACGGTGACTGGTGGTCCGTCCAAGCTTGAAGCCGGCTACGCGGTGTCGCATGTCTCTAGGTAGTTCTGGGGATTCTGGTTCTGGTTCCACCCCCCATGCGGGGAGCGGAATTTGTTGGAAGTTTGGTATTAGCCTTCGACGGACATGCCGAAGGAAAGACCACGGTCGGCCAGCTTGGCCTTGATCTCGGAGAGGCTGGTCTTACCCAGGTTCTTGAGGTGCATGACCTCACTCTCGGACAGGGACACCACGTCGAGCAGGGTCCGCAGATTGGCACCATCCAGGCAGTTGCGAGCGCGAACGGACAGTTCCAGCTCGGAGACCGGCAAGCTCAGGAGAGCCTGCAGCTCGGACTGCTTTTGGTTGGAGCTGTTGTACTCGGACAACTGCGGGTTCTCGGCCAGCGGGTCGCGCTCGAAGTTCGAGTCGTACAACACGAAGGGGTTCAAGTGCTTGCGGTAGATCTTGGCCGACTCGGTGAGGGCCAATTCCGGCGACAGGGTTCCGTCGGTCCAGATCTCGAGCACGAGGCGATCGTAGTTGGTGAACTTACCCACGCGGGTGGCTTCGATGGCGAAGCGCACGCGGTGCACGGGCGAGAAGACCGAATCGACCGGGATCGTACCCAGCTCTTGGATGTCGGAGTGGTTCTCGTCGGAAGAGACGTAGCCACGGCCGGTCTGAACCTCAAGATCGATCTCGAGATCGCGATCCATGGTAAGCGTGCAGAGATGCAGTCCCGGGTTCGCCACGCGGGCGTTTCCAGGGCATTCCACATCCGCGCCGGTCACGTCACCCTCATCGGTGCGACGGATCTTGCACACGATCGGCTCATCGCCGTCGTACTGCACGCGGAGTTGCTTCAGGTTCAGAATCAGGTCTGCGATATCCTCGTAGACCCCTTCCAAGCTGTCGAACTCGTGGTTCGCACCGGAGATGCGGACCGAAGTCACGGCAGATCCGGAAATGGAGGACAGGAGAACGCGCCGCAGTCCGGTACCGATCGTGTGTCCGAAACCCCGTTCAAAGGGTTCGATCACGAATCGGCCGTAGGACTCGGTCAGCGTGCCGGTATCGGGTTGAACCTTACTCGGCAGTTCGAAGTTGCGCCAACGAATACGCATAGGCTTAGGCCCCCTACTTGGAGCAGAGCTCGATGATGAGCTGTTCTTGGATGGGGAATTGGAAGTCTTCACGCTTCGGAAGACCCGAAACAGTCACGGTCATGGCATCGGCGCTTGCGTCGAGCCAGCTGGGAACCGCACCACCTTTGTTCAGCTCGAGGCTGTCGGCGACCATCTTCTTGGTGTTCTCTTTGGCGCGCGGGCTGATCACGTCGCCGGGCTTGACCTGGCAGGAAGGGATCGAGCAGCGCTTGCCGTTGAGAAGGAAGTGGCCGTGGTTCACCAACTGCCGGGCTTGCGCCAGGGTGGTGGCCATTCCGCCAGCGAGAACCACGTTGTCAAGGCGACGGCTCAGCAGCGCAAGCAGGTTCTCACCCGTGTTGCCCTTGAGACGGTCGGCTTCCTTGAAGTAACGCATGAACTGCTTGTCCATGACACCGAAGACGCGCTTCAGCTTTTGCTTCTCACGCAGCCGCACACCGTATTCGGTGATCTTGCGACGGCTTTGAGCGTGCACTCCGGGCGGGTAGTCGCGCTTCTGGAGCGCGGCGACCTTGCCGCTTGAACTGTTTTGTCCGAGGAAGAAAAGGTTCATTCCCTCCCGACGACATTGTTTGACCTTGGGGCCGGTGTAACGTGCCATGGCTTAAGACTTAGACCGCGATGGTATTGGTGGTGGTTTCGGTTCGCCGGGCTGGGGTCCGGCGAAAGGTTGGATTAGACGCGGCGGCGCTTACGAGCGCGGCAGCCGTTATGGGGCAAGGGCGTCACATCTTCGATGAGCGTTACGCGCAGGCCTGCATTGGAAAGGGCACGGATGGCGGATTCACGGCCGGAGCCGGCTCCCTTCACTCGCACTTCGATCTCCTTCATGCCGTGACGGATCGCTGCCTGGGCAGCGGTCTGGGCAGCCCGTTGGGCAGCGAAGGGCGTGCTCTTACGAGTGCCTTTGAAACCCATGCTGCCTGCGGTGCCCCAGGAGATGGTGTCTCCCTGGCGCGAAGTGAGGGTCACGTGGGTGTTGTTGAAAGTTGCCTTGATGTGGGCAACTCCCTTGGGAACGTTCTTACGCGCTTTGCGCTTGCCTGCCTTAGCCATAATGCTCGGAGTCTGGTAGTTGGTTGGATCGTTGTGGTTGGATCGGTGGAAGAGGCGTCAGCCTACTTCATGCCCTTGACGGACTTCTTACCGGCCACGGTACGCTTGGGACCTTTCCGGGTCCGGGCGTTGGTTCGGGTACGTTGGCCACGCACGGGCAAGCCGCGGCGGTGGCGCAGGCCACGGTAGCAGCCGATGTCACGGAGACGACTGATGTCCTGGGCCAGGGAACGGCGCAGATCACCCTCCACCTGGTATTCGTTACGGAGCAATTCCGCCAGGTCACGAAGCTGAACTTCCGTGAGATCACGGATCTTCATGCTCGTATCCAATCCGAGGGTGGTACAGAGCTTTTTGGCGGTCGTGCGACCGACGCCAAAGATACTCGTGAGACCAAACTCCAATTGTTTGTTATTGGGAAGGTCGACTCCAACAAGACGTGCCATATTTTATTTCTCCTGACGGGTGTTTGCCGTAGGTGTATTTGTCTGCAGCGGGGCTATTTGCCCTGCTTTTGTTTGTGACGGGGGTCGGCCTTACAAATGACGCGGACAACTCCACGTCGTTTGACGATTTTGCATTGCATGCACATGCGACGGATACTGCTTCTGACTTTCATCTTCTTCTCCTTCGACGTCGGCCACCAGGGCCACGACGGCGTTCACCACGGCACGTAATGCGCCCTTTTGTCAAATCGTAGGGAGACATCTCTACGGTGATTTTGTCGCCAGGGAGGATACGGATGTAGTGCATCCGCATCTTGCCGCTGACGTGCGCCAAGATCTCGTGACCGCTCTCCAGCTTAGCTCGAAAACGAGCGTTGGGAAGGGCTTCCGTCACGATAGCTTCGACGATGATCGGTTCTTCTTTGGCCATTAGCTGTTCACTCCATGACTGGAGCCATGGCCTGAGCCCTGGATACTAGCGACACAGGCCTCAAATACAAGGTCCGGCTGCTGACGACCATCGACGGCGCTGACACCCCCACGCTCCGAATAGAACGCGATCAGAGGTGCTGTTTTCTGGTGATACTCCTCCAAACGCGTGCGAACCACCTCGGCGGTGTCGTCCTTGCGCTGGTAAAGGGCCCCTGAGCAGGCGTTGCAGACGCCTTCCTGGGCCGGAGCGTTGAATGTGAGGTGGAAAATCGCCCCACATTCCTTGCACATGCGGCGACCCACAATGCGCTGTTCAATGTCCGAATCCGGGACCTGGATGTCGATCACCATGGGAACCAACCCCTCCAGGCGGGCCTCGAGGGCTTCGGCCTGGGCGATGGTCCTGGGGAATCCGTCCAGCAGGTATCCCGACTGGCAATCTTCCTGGGCGACACGGTCAAAGAGCATTTCGAGCACGAGCTCATCGGGGACAAGCTCGCCTTGATCCATGAAGGAGCGCGCACGATCCCCCAGGGACGTGCCCCCCGCCAGGTTGGCGCGGAACAGATCTCCCGTGGAGATGTGGGGCAATCCCAGGGCCTGGGCCAGGCGCGCAGCCTGGGTCCCTTTGCCCGCGCCGGGAGCACCCAGCAGGATCAAAACGGTCTTGGACATGATTAGTTGGCGCCTCCGCCGGAGGGGTTGCCTTTCTTGCCCTGGGCCCACTTGGCCTTGGACTGACTATCGGCAGCACCTTCTTCGGGCTCGTAGGCCTTCATGACCAGCTGCGATTGCAGCTTGTCCATGAGCTCCAGGGCCACACCCACCACGATCAGTACCGAGGTACCCGTGACGAAGTATTGCATGGACAAGGTCATGCCGGAGTCCTTCGTAATGAAGGCGGGCAAAACAGCGACCACGGCCAGGAATGCGGCTCCAACCAGCGTCACGCGCGTCAGCACGGCGCTCAGGTAATCCGAGGTCTTTTGACCGGGACGGATACCGGGGATGAAGGAACCGTGCTCACGCAGGTTGTTCGCGATCTCTTCGGGCTGGAACATCAGACGGTTCCAGAAGAAGCAGAAGGAGAAGATCAGGAGCAGATAGACCGTCACGTAGACGAATCCGGTCTGGTCGTTGAAGATGTTTTGCAGGGAGCTCCAGCCAAGCCACTGGAAAACAACTCCAGGGATGACGAACAGCACGGAAGCAAAAATGATCGGCATGACGCCGGCCATGTTGACCTTGATAGGCAAGAAGTGCTTCTGTCCCCCATACACGCGACGACCGCGGGTCAATCGGGCGTATTGGATCGGGATGCGGCGGGCACCCTTGTGCATGAATACCACGGCCAGGATGACCACGGTCCAAGTAGCACACAGGAACATGATGATCTGCCAGAACTCGGGGTTCGAGCGGATCGACGCGAAGCTGGAGGGCATCACCGCGATGATACCGGCCATAATGATCAAGGAAGCGCCGTTGCCCGCACCGTACTCGGTGATGAGCTCGCCGATCCACATGACGATCATGGAACCCGCGATGAGCGATGTGATCACGATGAAGAACATGGCGACGGGGTGATCCCGCATGCCTGCCTCCACCATGTTCGATCCGCTGAACACGCCCGAATACACCAGGATGGCTTGAACCAGGGCGATCGGCACCACGGTCAATCGTGTCCACTGGTTGATGCGCTTCTGACCCGCGGCCCCTTCCTTCGACACGGCCTCCAAGGCGGGAGACACCTTGGTCAGCATCGAGAAGATAATAGACGCCGAGATGTAGGGCATGATGCCCAGCGAAAACACGGTGGTCTGACCGATGGCACCACCCGAAAGGGCGGACAACATCCCCATGATGCCCTGGTCCGCAGTGGACTCAAGGAACGCGGGATCCATACCCGGGATCGGGATCTGGAAGCCCAACCGGTACACGATCAAGAGAACC
>JARGOW010000112.1:0-2220 GCA_029212955.1 Planctomycetota bacterium
GCATCCACACCCGCCCCTGCTCCCGTGGAATTGGGCTCGATCGAAAAGGGATCCATCACCCTACGTCGGGCATTTAGCGGGACCTTGGAAGCTTCTGGAGAAGTGGACTTGGCTCCGCGCATTTCCGGACACCTGGATCAACTCATGGTGGACCTCGGAGATCCGGTGGAGCGCGGCCAAGTCATCGGCATGCTGGACACGGACGAATTGGAGCTTGCCGAGTTGCAGGCGGTCGCGGATTTGGCCGTGGCCCAAGCAAATTTGGAAGAGACCGAAGCCGTTGGAAGTTTCGCCCGGCGCACGCTGGAGCGGCGCGAAGTCCTGGGAGCCAAGGGCATCACCTCCCAATCGGAGCTGGATTCCATGCGTGCGGAGGCCACCTCCGCCGATGCGGCCATCGCCGTGACGCAAGCCCGCGTTCGCCGTGCGGAAGCGGCGCTCGAAAGGGCGCGGCTGCAATTGTCCCAGGCCCAAATCATCGCGGATTGGGAAGAGCAACCAACGCTTGCCGACGATGGGAGAATGGAGCCGGCTCCGGTCCGATATGTCTCCGCGCGTTTCATGGACGAAGGCCGCCTGGTGAATGCGGGAACGCCCTTGGTTTCGGTGGTCACCCTGCGGCCTATCGTCGCCGTGGTCACCGTACCCGAAAGGGACTACGCCCGGTTGGAGAAGGGTTTGCCGGCCACGATCACCACCGATGCGTATGCCGGGGAACCATTCCAGGGTCGGATCACCCGCATCGCCCCCGTTTTCAGTCGAACCACCCGCCAGGTTCGAGTCGAGATTGAGCTGGACAATGTGGACCTGCGACTCAAGCCGGGCATGTTTGTTCGGGCCCAATTGGAGCTAGATCAGGCTAGCAATGCGACCATCATCCCCTTTGCAGCGATTACGGAACGTTCGGGGGTTGAAGGGGTCTTTGTCCTCGACTCAAAGGACAAAACCGTGGATTGGACGCCAGTTCAAACCGGAATCCGCGATGGGGCGTTGATCCAAGTTCTGGACGGTTCCCTCGAAGGCCGAGTGGTGACCTTGGGCCAGGAACTGTGCGACGACGGCTCCACGGTCATCGTTCCTGGGGCACAAAAAGCTTCCCAACAAAATTGATGAATCTGCCCGCCGCCAGCATTCGCCGTCCGATCTTCGCAACGATGGTGACGCTCATGGTCGTCGCCTTGGGGTTGGTTTCCCTGAGTCGACTGCGCATCGATCTCCTGCCGGAGGTGGAACTGCCCACGTGCACGATTCGAACCAACCTGGAGGGCGCCAGTCCGGAAGTGGTCGAACGGTTGGTGACGCAAATCCTCGAGGAGGTCGTGGCCACGGTGCCCGGCGTGGAGGAGATTTCGTCGACCTCCTCCGAGGGCAGTAGCCGAATCACCGTGCGCTTTGCATTCGGCGTGGATTTGGATGCGGCTGCCATTGACCTTCAGGCTCAAATCGACCAGGAGATCGACGAACTCCCCGACGAAGTGAGCCGGCCCCGGGTATCGAAGTTCGACATCGCGAGCTTCCCCATCGTCATCATTGGGGTTTCCAGCAAGCTGGATCCCGTGGCATTGACCCGGTTGGTTGAGGATCAAATCCGGTTCCGCTTTGCGCGTATCCCCGGTGTGGCCCAGGTGGATCCGTGGGGGAGTTACGACAGGGAGGTGCGCGTGGAAATCGACCCGGGGCGCATCCATGCCCTCGGCATCCCCCTCGACCGCGTATTGGATGCCCTGCGCAATGCCAATTTGGACCGGCCGGCTGGCAAGCTCGAAGAAGGACGCTTCGAGATCACCCTGCGAGCTCCCGCCGAATTCCAAACCCTGGACGAGATTCGAGACACCATCGTAATGGAGGGGCGCGATGGTGTGGTCACGATCGGGCAAATCGCCAAGGTCAAAGACACTTTCAAGAAGCTCACCCGCAATGTTCGAGTCAACGGGGACTTGGGTCTGCGTATCGCCGTGCGCAAGCAATCCGACGCCAACACGGTGGAGGTTTCCCGACGGATCCTGGAAGAGGTCGAGCGCACGAATGCGGCGTTCCCCCAGGCCCAGATGGTGGTGACGTCCAATCAGGGCAATTTCATCGAGCGCTCCATTTCCAACGTGGCCAATTCCGTGCTCTTCGGAAGCCTCTTCGCCGTGTTGGTACTGTTGTTTTTCTTGCGTAGCCTGCGCAGCACCCTGGTCATTGCAGTGGCCATCCCTATCTCGATCATCGCGACCT
>JARGOW010000112.1:2246-9084 GCA_029212955.1 Planctomycetota bacterium
GGTTTCACCCTGAACCTGATGACCCTGGGGGGGCTTGCCCTGGGCGTGGGCATGATGGTGGACAGTTCCGTCGTCGTGCTCGAAAACATTTTCCGGCGTCGGGACGAAAAGGGGGAGAGTGCCAAGGTCGCCGCCGAAAAAGGTGCGTCTGAGGTGGCCAGCGCCATCATTGCTAGCACAATCACAACCCTGGTGATTTTCTTGCCCCTCGCCTTTGTGGAAGGCGTGGCGGGAATCCTGTTTTCCGAATTGGCCCTTGTCGTGGTTTTCAGTTTGGTTTGCTCGCTTTTGGTCTCCTTGAGTTTGGTTCCGGTGCTGGCCTCGCGCCTTTTGGCCACCTCGAGTACTTCGACCGGCGCGGCCGCGTCTAGCTCCTGGGGGACGCGCATGGCGGACCGGGCAGCGGCCAGCTTTGATCGTCTCGACAACCGATACAGCGCCCTTTTGCGCCGCGCCCTCCAACGGCCCCGGACCGTGGTGGTCAGCTCACTCGTTGTGCTCGGTTCGAGCCTTGCCCTTTACCCGCTCATCGGCAGCGAATTCCTGCCGCCCAGCGATGAAGGCGAGGTGAGCGTCACGGGCGAGATGGAAATCGGAACCCGTTTGGAATTGGTCGATGGGCAAGCGCGGATCCTGGAGGCGTTGGTTTTGCCCGAGGTTCCCGAGGCCATGTCTTCTGTGGTTTCGGTCGGTCCTGGCTGGAGAAGTACGATGGCGGCCCGGGCATCCATTACGCTGACGTTGACTCCTTCAAAGTCTCGAGCGCGTTCGAACGGAGAAATCGCGGCGGCCCTACGCAAACATCTGCAAGGAAAAGTTCCGGGCATGGTGATTCGGACCCGCGCACCCCAGGGCCAGTTCCTATTGCAGCGAGTCCTGGGCAGCGATGAAGGGATCACGATAGAGGTGCGCGGTCCCGATCTTCAGGTGCTCGAAGGCCTGGCCGCCCGCGCCGCGGAGCTCGCTTCGGAAATCCCCGGTATCACCGATGTCGAAGTGGATCGCAAGGCCGGCGCACCCCAGCAAGAGATCCGAATCGATCGCCAGAAAGTCGCGGATGTGGGGTTGTCGGTTCGGGACGTGACCCGTGCCTTGGAAACGGGTTTTGCGGGGTCTCCTGCCGGTGAATTCCGCTCGGATGGCAACTCGTACCGCATCCTCGTGCAGCTCGAGGACGCCGAAAGTCGCACCATCGACGAGGTGCTCGACATGACGTTGAGTTCGCCGAGTGGGGACATGATCGCCTTGCGCAATGTGGTGGTTCCCGCCAAGAGCCGCGGTCCATTGGTCATCAGCCGTAAGAACCAGCAGCGTATGGTGACGGTCAGCGCAAACACCGCAGGCCGCCCGGAAGGCACCATCGCCAAGGAACTGCAAGCGAAGTTGGCCGAGGTGCCGCACCCCCAGGGTCACGCTTTGCAGGTAGCGGGTAGTTTCGAGGAACAAGAAGCGGCCAGCCGGGAATTGTTGATCGCATTCCTCTTGGCCATCGCTCTCGTCTATATGGTGCTCGCTTGCCAATACGAGTCCCTGCGGGACCCGCTCGTGGTCATGCTTTCGGTGCCATTCGCCGCCGTGGGCGTGCTGGTAACCCTGTACCTTTCGGGAACCACCATCAACATTCAAAGCGCCATCGGTTGCGTGGTTTTGGGTGGTGTTGTGGTGAACAATGCGATCTTGCTTGTGGATCAGGCCGCACGTTTGGTTGCCGGTGGGAATTCGGTGGAAGATGCTGTGTCCGAGGCCGGGCGCAAGCGTTTGCGCCCGATTTTGATGACCACTTTGACCACGATCCTCGCATTGATTCCCCTGGCCCTGGGCATTGGCGAAGGCGCTGATGCCCAGGCGCCCCTAGCGCGGGCGGTAGTGGGGGGACTCTTGGGATCGACGCTCATCACGCTGATTCTGATTCCCACGGTCTTTGCCCTGATGCACGGGGTCAAATCGAATCCTGCCCAGGATCCGGCGACCCAAACCGATTGACCCGGGGCCCCCGGTGGAGCGACCCAGTGGGTCCGCCGCATTCGCTTCCAGGGCGGCGTCTTGCGGCCTTGATGGTTCGCTCTTGGGCTGCCGGAATGGGAATTTGTTGTCTCTTGGGCACGGGGCTTTGGAAACTCGGCCCATGATTCGATTCAACGGGCCGTGCTGAATTCCAGGGCTTTGCGTATAGTCGTGGGCATGTCCACTGTAAGCGCAAGCACCCCTATCGAACTCGTCCACCGTGTCTACTCCAATCTCCCCAAGCGGGTTGCACTCGGCCGCACGCGGCTTGGGCGCCCACTCACGCTGACCGAGAAAATCCTCATCAATCACCTGGTGGACCCCGATGGGCAAGCCATGGAGCGCGGCGTGAGTTACGCCGATTTCAATCCGGATCGTGTGGCCATGCAGGACGCCACGGCGCAGATGGCCTTGCTCCAGTTCATGACGGCGGGCTTGAGCGAGGCGGCAGTCCCATCCACGGTGCATTGTGATCACCTGATTCAGGCGAAGGTCGGAGCCAAGACGGACCTGGGGGTAGCCGTGGACACCAACGCGGAGGTGTACGACTTTTTGAAGTCGGTTTCTGCGAAGTATGGAATCGGATTCTGGGGGCCGGGTTCGGGCATCATTCACCAGGTTGTGCTGGAGAACTACGCATTCCCCGGGGGGATGATGATCGGCACCGATAGTCATACCCCCAATGCGGGAGGCCTGGGCATGGTTGCCATCGGAGTCGGCGGCGCGGACGCCGTGGACGTGATGACCGGATTCCCATTCAACGTCAAATGGCCCAAGGTCATCGGCGTTAAATTGACAGGTTCCATCAGCGGGTGGTCCAGCCCGAAGGATGTGATCCTGGAGGTCGCCCGCCGCCTCACGGTCAAGGGTGGAACCGGTGCCATCGTTGAGTACCACGGCCCTGGCGCGGATTCCATCTCGGCGACGGGCAAGGGAACCATCTGCAACATGGGCGCGGAAATTGGCGCAACGACTTCGCTCTTCCCCTATGACGAGAACATGGCCACGTATCTAAAGGCCACCGGTAGTGCAGCCACCGCGGACGCGGCGGACAAAGTCGCCGAGGATTTGCGGCCCGACGAAGGCGCCCACTACGACGAGTTGATCGAAATCGATCTCAGCACACTGCGTCCGCAGATCAATGGTCCCCATTCTCCCGATCGTGCCCACAAGGTTGGCGCCGCTGGGATTGGTGCGGCGGCACGCGAGAACGATTGGCCGCTCGAGCCCTCCGCATGCCTGATCGGCTCCTGTACCAATTCCTCCTACGAGGATATCACCCGCGTCGCGTCGATCGCCCGCCAAGCCGCGGCGAAAGGCCTGTCGGCTAAGTGCGAGTTGTTGATCACGCCCGGGTCCGAACAGATTCGGGCCACGATCGAGCGGGACGGTCTTTTGGCCGATCTTGAAGCCATCGGGGCCACGGTTCTCGCCAACGCTTGCGGTCCTTGCATCGGCCAATGGTCACGACCCGAATCGATCACCGGAAAACCGAATAGCATCGTGAATTCCTACAACCGGAACTTCCCCAAGCGCAACGATGGTTCGGCCAACACGCTCAGCTTCGTGACTTCGCCCGACACCGTTTTGGCCATCGCCCTGTCGGGTCGTTTGGACTTTGACGCCCAGACCGACACGATCACCGCCCCGGACGGAAGCGAAGTCACCCTGGATGCGCCCGTGGGCGAGATCATCCCCAGCCGGGGCTTCGATCCGGGTCGGGATACTTTCACGGCTCCGCCAGTGGATGGTTCGCATATTGAAGTTGCGGTGTCTCCCACCAGCGATCGCCTGCAGCTTTTGACGCCCTTCGATCCCGCAAGTCCCGAGACCTACGCAAGCTTGCCCGTTCTGGTAAAGGCCCAGGGCAAATTCACCACCGACCACATTTCGATGGCAGGGCCCTGGCTCAAGTATCGCGGTCACCTGGAGAACATCTCAGGCAACCTCTACTTGGGCGCTGTCAATGCGTACCCCGGCTATGAGGTCGGCTACGGTAAGAATCAATTGACGGGTGAAACCCAGCTCTTCCCGGAAATCGCCAAGGCCTACCACGAAGCAAATCAGGCTTGGGTGGTCATCGGCGACGAAAACATGGGGGAGGGTTCCAGCCGGGAGCACGCCGCCATGGAGCCGCGTTTCCGTAACGGTTTGGTCGCCATAGCGCGCAGTTTTGCACGCATCCATGAGACCAACCTAAAGAAGCAAGGCATGGTTCCTTTGACCTTCGCCGATCCTGCCGACTACGACAAAATCGATGAGGACGACCGTATTCGGGTCTTGAGCCTCCCGCCGGTTCCCGGGCAGCCGGTGAAATGTCAGATCATCAAACCCGATGGGAGTACGGTCGATTTCGACACCAATCACACCTTCAGTTCCGAGCAGGTCGAGTGGTTTGTGGGCGGCTCAGCCCTGAACATTGTGCGTCAAAAGGTCGCCGCGGGCGAAGCTTGATCCAAAAGGCCAGGCGGGGCCGAATCCGCGGAAGGTCTGATCCGATTTTGGATAAAAAAGCAGCGCGCACTTGGCCATGGGGGCAAAGTGCGCGCTGAACATTGGGGATCGGATGGTCCCTAGCGGTCTGCCTTAGGGATCACGGCTCCACTGCGGTTGGGGCCACGGGGGCGTTGAACCTTCGAGGGCGGGTTGGCCTTGAGTTCTTGGAGCAAGTGGTCAATGCCCGCCTGCAGTTGGGGGTCACCCCCGTCCAGCATCTTGCCCGGGTCATCGAGCACTTCGATGTCGGGGTCTACCCCGTAGTTTTCAACACCCCAGGTTCCATCTAGCTCATAGAAACCAAAGGTGGGGATCGACGTGTTGGCGCCGTCGATCAGGCTGGGGTTACCGCTGATTCCAACCAGGCCTCCCCAGGTCCGGGTGCCGATGATGGTGCCCAGGTTTTTCTGACGGAAGTAGTAGGGGAAGCAATCCCCGCCCGAACCGGCCGCGCCGTTGATCAACATGCACTTGGGTCCTGCATGGCGCATACCCGGGAAGTCCCAGGGCTTTTCGCCGCGCGTGGCCCAATAGTTCAGGGTAGGGCGGTTCAGCAACTCAATGAAGCGCCAGGGGATTTGGCCTCCTCCATTCCAGCGTTCGTCGATGATCAAGGCCTCGTGGTGCATTTCCCCGACGAACTGGCGCATCAGCTCGTTCTGTCCGCGGATCCCGGTGTCGGGCACGTGGATGTAACCGATCCGACCCTGTGAGGCCGTTCGGACCATCTCGCGCTTGTCGTGAACCCAGGTTCGATAGCGCAATGCGCTCTCGCTAGAAATCGTCTCCACCGACACGACACGCTCTTCCCCATCACGGTTCGGAGTTTTGTTGACCAGCAAGCGAACCGTTTTGCCCGCCTTGCCGATGAAGGCTTTGTAGATGCTCGTGCTGGCGTCGATGGGCTGACCGTCCACCGCGAGAATGTAGTCGCCCACTTCGATGGAAACACCTGGAGCGCTCAAGGGCGAACGTGTGTCCGAGTCATAGGGTGTGCCAAGAACGCGCTGAATGCGATAGGCGCCATTCGCCAATTCGTAATCGCAACCGAGCGGGCCGACGCCAGGCGAGGCCTTGCCCGCATGGTTCACTTCCCGATTGCCGCGGTTGTAGGCGTGCCCCACATTCAACTCGCTGATCATCTCTCCGATCAGGTAGTGCAGGTCCTCCCGGTGGGTGGCTCCTTTCAAAGCGGCGGAATACCGTTCGTATTCACCGCGCCAATCCACACCGTGCATGCCCGGATCGTAGAAGAAGTCCCGATACAAACGGTAGGTTTCCAGAAGCATCTGATCCCACTCGGCCCGGGGATCATAGGTGCCCTGCAATCCTTCAAACTTGAGAGTCTTGTCGATCTTTTGCCCTTCCGAGGTGCCGACAATGCCCCAACCCGCGCTTGTGCGCACCAGCATTTTGGTGCGGTCGGGAGTCATGGACAGGGATTGAATCCCCCCGATGACTTTCTTGGCTTCGGCGTCGCGGGTCATGGCCAGGGTGTACATCTCAAAGCCCTGGGCATTTGGGTCGCTGGGCGAGGCGAAGTAAGCCACCGCGCCGTCCATGCCACCCACCGAAATGAGGCCCCGGTGCTTTAGCGGAAGTTGTTGGGCACGCGCCTCGAAGCCTTCGAGCAAGATGTCCTTGCTGGCGGGTTCGGGCTCTTCTTCTGCGGTGTCTTCGCCATTTTCTGAAGTGGATTCAGATTCCTTTTCGGAATCTTCGGACGCATCCTTTTCTTCGGACTTCTCGTCGGAGCTTTCCGTGCCCCAGCCGTCGGGGAAGCCCTCGGGTGCAAACGGAGACTCCACATCGGCGTGCAGGGCCACGGCCATCACGTTGCTCGTTTCGTCGTAGATCCAAGTGCTGTCCAAATCCGCGTAGCTAGGATTGAAAGTGCGCGAGGAGAGGAAGAATAGCCAGTCACCGGAGATATCAAAACTTGGCATGGTGTCGGCAAACATGCCCGAGGTCACCTGGTGCAAGGCCCCCTGTTCCAGGTCATATAGGAAGATCGCGGGGTTGTGGGTTCCTGAATGCCCCATGTGCCAAGCGAGCCAGCGGGAATCGGGGGAAAAGCTCATGCGGACCTGACCCACGTTGGATGCCCGGGTCATTTCCCGAAGTTCGGCGGTCTCCACATTCAAACTGTACAAGCGCCCTTCGTAGGTGCCGAAGGCCAGGTATTTGCCGTCAGGAGACCAGTCCGCCTGGTATTTCCAACCCGCGCCCATGTTTGTCATTTGGCGCAAACCCAATCCGGGCAATGCGCCTTCGTTGGTGAACTCGGAACCATCCATGTTCCTCAGGTAGAGTTCGTACTCCCCACTTCGGTCGGACC